>NZ_JAGEKJ010000006.1:0-227935 GCF_049887835.1 Gluconobacter sp. NFX36
CGGCGATGGACCGTGATCTGCTCAAAACGCAGAGCGAAAGTCACCCCGGAAACCCTCAATCAAAGCGCCAAAAAACTAAAATCATCAGACAAGCGCATCAACAAACAGTTCTTCGATCCCTCCACCTGCTTCGCGCAGGTCTCGCCGAAAATGGTTCGCTGGGAAACGGGTCGTGGGTTCTCCGTCGATGACGGCTGTCAGCCAGACGGTCCGTTCCGGGTTGAGGTCATCACGTACCCAGCCGGCAATATGGAGCCGATCGGTCTTGTCGATGGATCCTGCAAGACTGCTGGGGAGAGGCTCAATATAGAACGGAGATCCTGTGATGGGTCGATCAAGAAGGCTGTCCAGGACTTCTATCAGGCACCCTTCATGAGGAAGGGCCTCAGGCCATACACATTCAAAAGCGCATTGACCTTGCCTTGGCATGTGAAGCAGGTCAGCCCGAAACGTTTTGGCGCCAATCTCATCAACAAGGTGACCGTCCATCAGAATGCGTAGGCGAACGGGATGGTCTTCTGCTGCCAGATCGACAACCCATCCTGCGACGCGTTCCCGGTCGCAGACATCAATGTAACCGACCAGAGGTTTCGGCACAGTTCCAGCTTATCCTTTGCTCTTCACGCGGCACTTTGGGAAAAATGGTGGTACGCAAAGTTTTTCAGGCGTTGATGAATGTGGGCCAGTTCTGGTCCATCTTCCAGCCGTGGGGCACAATATTGCGCCCGAAGAACGGGGGCATCCGGGTAGAGTTTGCTGTATTCCTGAGCGTTGTGAAACATCCCGCGTGAACCGTCATCCAGAAAACTTTCCGAAGGCGCACCTTCCGCCAGAAGAATATCGTGGGTTTCCAATTCAATATGAATATAACTGATCTGATCGGGTTTTTCGATCTGGATGATGGATAGCCCATTGACCAGATGCAGCGCGGGGATGAGGTAGCCGTCCACGAACATCGCATGCAGGGGGGAAATAGTCAGATCCCGACGCGGGAGATTGTTTCCCAGAGAGCCTTTTCGGAACAGAATTGGTAGGACATCTCTGTTTCCGTAAGCGAAGATTGGATCATATGCACGTTGTCCGATCCATCGAACCGGGCGAAGTTCTCCAGATGCTGTCTGGACCCGTATCCCGATCTGGAAGTTTTCAACAGGAATTTCTCCCTCTTCGGTCGCGATCAGCGTTCCCGGACAGTAGCAGGGGGTGCCAAACCCCATTTCGAATGCATTTCCTGAGGCTGCGCGGGTAAAGTATAGGGGAGATGAAAAGTCTCCTTGGACATCAATTTCCCTGATTGTGGCGCCTGAGGAAATAACCTCCAGCGTTGCAGTCCCTGCAGCATCATCGCTTTTGGAAACAATACTGGCACTGATAGTGTTACTGGTATTGTCTGTACCATCAAAAATAAAAATGGCGCCGCTTTGTACGGAAACCGGATCCACGATTGTGCTACCCGCATCGACTTCGAGAGTTCCGCCACTACTGACAGAGATTCCCGAGAGAGTACTGCCTTTTTCTGCGGCAAGCAGGCCACCACTTGAAATAACGACCTGGGTAGCTTCTCCTGCGACTTCCAGTAGCCCGTCAGAAAAGATGGTCACTCCCGTCGTACTACCAAAAACAATCTGTGCGCCTTTGATATGAACTGTTTTGGTGCCTGCATTCTGGTCAGTTGTGGAAGTTGCCAGAAAGAAATGCTCTGTGCTTCCACTCAATGTTGTGGCGCTCGCCACACCGCCAGAATTTACAATGGAAACTCCACCGCTCTGAACATGAATGCCACTGGCCATGCCTCCACTTTCCACAGTCTGAAGTGCTGGGACAGTTTCCAGTGAATATCTTCCACCCACTCCTGGTGTCATGGTTGTCGCATCTCCCGTCAGGGTCGTATCGAAGGCTTTGCCCCCGCTTTGTACGACCTGAGAGGCAGATGTTCTGTTGGAGTTAAGGAGATGGTAGTAGTTGTAGAATTCAGATTTGACTTCCGTGTTGGAAACCACACCCCCGGACTGAATGATTTGTGTTCCTGATTGGAAATAAGCGTTCCAGTCACTGGGGTCCGTCTGATATTTTCCTGTGACAATCGTATTGACGGCAGATCCTGCCACATACTGAGTAATACCTGAGGCTGTGATTCCCGAAACTGTTGTCCCAGAAGAAATTTCTGTTGGGTTCTTGGCCTCTGAAGAACTTTGAATTATCCCGCCTGAAAAGACTGTTATATTATTCGGGTTGGTAGAAATACTGGAAGATATCGACATGAGAATTCCTTGTTGTGTGAGAAGGAACAGTCGACAGGTCAGCTTCGGAATTGCTGCATGCCAGAAGATAAGTGTCTTCCGGATTGTTAAATCATAATTATCTTTGCTTGGTTCGGTAATAATTCGTTAAATTTAGAAATTATTACGTTTGCTTATTGGGAACTTTTCTTGTCTTCCGTCAGCATTTCTACAAGATCAGTCAGGTGACCGATCTCATGTAGTCGAAGGCCAGTAGGAGGCTTCGCGCGCGCAGAGGCGGTTGATACACGTCTTGGCAGGATGGCTTCCCCGAAGCCCAGCTTGGCGACTTCTTTCAGGCGCAGGTCGGCCTGACTGACCTGTCTGATTTCGCCTGAAAGGCCGACCTCTCCAAAGTAAGCGGCTGTTGAAGATGTGGGCTGTCCTGTCGCGGCGGAAATCAGCGCCGCAGCAACCGCCATATCCGCAGCAGGTTCGTTCACGCGTAGGCCACCTGCGATATTCAGATGAACATCCATATTGCCCAGTTTCAGACCACATCTCGCATCAAGAACGGCCAGAAGCATGTTCAGGCGGGATGTGTCCCATCCTACAACGGCGCGGCGGGGCGCGCCGTCACCGGCTTTCGGAGAAAGGAGCGCCTGGATTTCCAGCAGGACTGGGCGCGTTCCCTCCAGACCAGCAAAAACGGCAGATCCAGCAATATTGCCTCGCCGTTCTGCAAGGAACAGGGCGGAAGGATTGGGAACCTGCGTCAGGCCCGTGTCAGTCATGGCGAAGACACCGATTTCATCCGTGGCGCCAAAACGGTTCTTGGCGGCGCGCAGGATACGGAACTGATGGCCGCGATCACCCTCAAAGTACATGACCGCATCAACCATGTGTTCCAGAACGCGCGGGCCGGCCAGAGAGCCTTCCTTCGTAACATGTCCGATCAGGATCAGGGCAAAACCGAGTGTCTTTGCAAGCCGGATCAATTCGAAGGCGCTGGCCCGAACCTGCGCGACAGAACCTGGTGAGCTTTCCACGCTTTCCAGCCACATCGTCTGGATGGAATCGATGACAACCACTGTATGGGAGCGATCGTTTTCCAGAGATCCCACAATGTCTCCGACGTTGATGGAGGCTGCGAGGTCCAGTGAGTCCAGCGTTTTGCTGTCTTTGGCCAATTCTAACCGTTGCGCGCGAATGCGGATCTGATCCACGGATTCTTCGCCTGAGACATACAGAACCTTGTGGCCGCTTCGGGCCAGGGCGCAGGTTGTCTGGAGCATCAGGGTGGATTTGCCGATCCCCGGATCGCCGCCCACCAGCACGACGGACGCTGGCACAAGGCCGCCACCAAGAACACGGTCCAGCTCTGCAATGCTTGTCGTAATGCGCGGCGGCGGTTTGGCTTGCCCGTCGAGCCTGACTGTTTGTAGCCGGCCTGAACTCAGTTTTCCGGTTTTGCGTGCTGTTGGTTCAGCCGCTTCCTCAACCAGCGTATTCCATTCCCCACAGGCTTCGCATTTTCCCGCCCATTTGGAGTAAACTGCTCCGCAAGACTGGCAGACAAAACGTGCGGTAGGTTTCTTGGCCAAAGGGAATGTCTCGCTGGATGGGGGCGGGATGCTTTCCCGATATAGGGAGTGTTCCCGTTATGATCCAGTCAGAGAGGTGTTAATCGTCTGAACGGATGATGAGCCGTGCCATGATCCGGGCTGCCGTGACGATCAGGAGCAGCATCAGGGCTTGGATCAGCAGGTTCTGGGTCTTGGGAGGATGCATGAACAGGATGCAGAGCATCGGCAGTGCGATAAGATAGGTCAGACCCAAGCGCTGCCAGACTTTTTTGGAAATCGGGGGACGGCGGAACGTGTTCACTTGCGCAGTTCCATGGTGATTGGCCCTTCGCGGCGGCCGTGGGTGAACTGATCCACCATGGCATTGCCAGAGTGCATCAGGTCCGCTGCTAGCCCCTGCCAGACCAGCTTGCCGTGATAGAGCATGGCCGCCTTGTTTCCGATGCGCTGGGCGGAGGCCATGTCATGTGTGATGGCGATGGCTGTCGAGCCGAGCTTCTGTACGCAATCCACGATCAGGCCATCAATGACGGCCCCCATAATGGGATCAAGACCGGTCGTTGGTTCGTCAAAGAACAGAATATTCGGCTGGCCGGCGATGGCGCGCGCCAGCCCAACACGCTTTTGCATGCCCCCGGAAAGTTCGGACGGGCTGAGTTGGCCGACAGACGGATCGAGACCTACCTGCTGAAGGATGCCTCCTGCCAGTTCACGTGCCTTGGCGCGGGACGGGACTGGGCCATCACGATCGGAATGCTTGGCGCGCAAACCAAAGGCGATGTTGTCGGCCACGCTCATGCTGTCGAACAGGGCGGCATTCTGGAACAGCATGCCGATCTGTCGGCGAATGGCTTCCTGACGGCTGCGAGACGCAGTGAGAATATTCTCGCCATCAATCTCGATCGTGCCGGTATCCGGTTGGATCAGGCCAAGAATGCAGCGCAGAAGAACGGATTTTCCGGAACCTGAGCCACCAATGATGACCATCGAGGTGCCGGTTTCGACGTCGAGGTCGATTCCATCAAGCACGACCTTGGAGCCGAAAGCCTTCGAGAGGCCGCGGATGCGGATTTTGGGTGTGCTCATTGGGAGAAAAACAGATCTGTCAGGAGATAATCGAAGAGCAGAAGCAGGATGGAGGCTCCTACCACCGCAGCGGTCGTTGCAGAGCCGACGCCTTCTGCGCCTCCACGGCTGTTATAGCCATGATAGCAGCCCAGCAGGGCGATCAGGAAACCGAAGACGGCCGCTTTAACCAGTCCGACGACAACGTCGATGGTCTTCAGGGACTCCAGTGTAGCCGTGATGTATGTGGACGGTGAGAAGCCGAGTTTTGCCACCGAGACCGTAAAGCCACCCAGAACGCCCAGAACGTCTGCCACGATGACGAGGCAGGGCAGGGCGATTGTTCCGGCAAGCAAGCGCGGCGTCACCAGATATTTCATCGGGTTGGTCGAAAGCGTCGTGAGCGCGTCGATCTGATCCGTGACGCGCATGGTGCCGATCTGGGCGGACATGGCCGCACCGACGCGTCCGGCGACCATCAGGCCTGCCAGAACGGGACCAAGTTCGCGGGTGACGGCCAGCACCACAATTCCGGCAATTGCGCTCTGCACATGGTACTGCCCGAAGCCAACATAGGACTGAAGGGCAATGACCGCTCCTGAGAACAGGGCCGTCAGCGCGACGACCGGCAGGGAGAAAAATCCCGTTTCGATCAGCGTGGACAGGAAGATGCGCCAGTAGAACGGCGGTCGCACCAGATGCGACAGCGCCTCCAGCGCAAACATGGCAAGAGCGCCCGACTGGCGGACGAGGCCGAGGACGGCACGGCCAAGGGCCGCTATGGGATCAAGAACGGCATTCACCCTTCTGCCCCTACCCTGACCAACCGCCTACGTCAAAGTCTGTCTTGTTCAAGCCGACCGCTCCAGGTCCCGGAACTGCCGTTCCAGAGCGAAATCCGGAGACGTGACGAACTGTTCCATTCGCGCGAGCCTTGGTTCGAGGCGCGAGAGCCGGTCGTTCAGTCGGATCAGCGCCGGGCTGAGGGTTACAGTATCTGGAGTAGCAGGACCTGTCTGGCTGGCATGACGCTGCTTCTGTTCACGAGCGGTGTGAATGATCTCTTGATAGAGATCTACGGCTCGGCGGGTATAATGAACGTGGGGCGGCTCGACGGGTGTATGGGCTTCTTCGCCGCGCCGTTCCCGCATCCGTGCTTCCCAGTTGCGAACGAACGAGGCGTAACCTTCGACAGCATTGGTCCAGAGAGTTGCGAAAAACGACTGGCCGGTGCGTTCGCGATAGCGCCGCGCATGGCGCAGGATCAGCCCTATGATGGCCAGTGTAAGGATCAGTCGCAGGAGGCTGTGATGATGAGACAAGTGGGTGTTCAGAATGATCGGGGAGTGGCTGCGGTCCGTATTTTCCAGTCTGCTTCCGACGCTGGCCAGAACATCCCTGGCAATAGCGTTTCCATCTATCCTGTTCGGCGTCTCGACGCGTGCGCCGGGATCTGTCTGAACATTCAGGTTGCCACTACCGTAATGTGTTTGGGACACGGTTTCCGAGACATGATCGACCGTGACGTTTCCGCTTCCGTAAACGGCTACATGTGCAGTCTTTGCACGGACATGGGCTGAGATATCTGACGAACCCATATCGCGGATCGAGAGAGCGTCAACCCAGCCGCTTTTTATGAGCAAATCGCCGCTGGATGTGGCTGAGAGGTCGGTCTTGGGAGAGCTTAGCGATCCGATCGAAAGATCGCCATTAGAGAAATTCTGGATTTTGACAGTGCCGACGAGGGTATTGATCGAGACATTTCCCGATCCGGTCATCCGGAGTGAGACGTCACGGGCCTGTTCAATCTCAACGTCACCATTTGCTGTGAAGCCGCTAATGTTCCCCAGAATGCCTGTGGCTGTGATCTGCGTTTCATTGCCCCGAAAGCTTAGACTTGTTCCCTCTGGAACCTGGATGTCTGCACTGCCCTCCGTATTGCAGGACTGATCTTTGAGACTGAGTTCCAGAGTGTCCTGACCTGTGTTGGTCAGAACAGCGTTTCCGCTCAGGACGGACGGCGTAAGGCCCGCGCGGATATGAAGGTCTGTGAGGCAACTGGGTGCCAGATCGAGAGAGGGGCCGGACAGCGGGGCGCTTATGGTGAAGGGGGGCGTCGGTGGGTTGGGAGGTGTCGGCGGTTCAGGACGTGTTTGTGCCAGAGCAGAAGTTGCGAAGGACACGGTCAGAGCAAAAGCCGCGCCTCCCTGACTGAGGCGGAGCAGGAAAGGTGTTCTGGCCATCGTGTTAGCCTCCTTGTTTGCCTGCCTCATCTGAGGCTGGCTTCGAGGAGGGAGGCGTCGGGACAGACAAAGTCGGATCGACATGAGGCGCTTCGGGCGCACCAGAAGCTGTGGATGTGGAAGGAGTGGCCAGTTGTGGAGCAGAAAGTTCCTGCTGACTGACAACGGGAGGTTGGGCGGTTGGGGGGGCTACTTCAGGTGCGGGAGTCTGATTTTGAGAGGCAACAGCCTGTGAAGGCAGAACTGGTTCCTGTGCAGGTTGAGGCGGAGGTGTGACCGGACCGTTTGATGACGTAGAATTTTCCTGTGTCACGGGAGGGATGCTGGGCTGTGATGCACTGGTTTGAGGGACATCGGCCGGCGGGGGCGGCGCGACAGGTGCTGTCGGTGCGGGCTCGGGTATGGTTGCTGGTGGAGGTGTCGGCACTTCATGTGCAGGAGAGGTTGGTGCTGGTGCCGTCTCGGTTGGGCGATAGATCTCGCCGTTCTGCGCGCCGACACGAACAGATCCGCTGCCCGATCGTACGATCGGGCCAGACACACGCTCTATATTCACAGCGCCTGTGCCATTGGCTGTGACCGTGGCGACGGAGGCATTGCCCAGAACGGTGGCAGAGGCATTATCCGCAGTGACGATTGTCAGGGCCTCGATGTCGCCTTGGGAAATTGTGAACGAGGCCTGATTGGTCAATTGTGCCGAGAGAGCCGTTAACTGGGCAGAATCGGCTGTGAAGGTTGATGTGCCTGACGCAACGATCTGGGCTGCTCTTTCAAGAGAGCCGATATGGACGTTGGAAGAACCATGCATGCTCAGGTCCAGAGATTGGGTATTCTCAACGTCCATGGTGTTGGAATCGAGACTGGCGTCCAGTGATGCGAGCTTGCCCTTGATGACGAAGCTTGTGTCATGGCTGTCATGGATTGAGACGCCGGTATAGGGCGAGACGCTGATGGTCAGCTTGCCATTGGGCGCGCAGGCTTTGGTGGCGATGGAAATGCGGCTGTCCGCTTCTTCCTTGCCTGTTCGCATGGTGACCTGTGTGGCGCTGCTGCTGTCGAGAGTCGCGCCATCTTTCATTGTGGAGTCCACGACGATCCGCACCTGACCTGTGCATGGAATCGCCAGATCCAGGTCTTCGCCGGACATGGAAACGCGCGCGGCCTCGGCCGAAGGGACAGAAACTGTCCCTGCCAGCGTGGCCAGCAGCAGCATGCGCAGGGCGGTGCGGGACGTCATCGTGAACTCCTAGCGCGCCAGCCCGGGATATCCTCATCGAGGATGCGTTCGAGCTGGTCGATCCTTTCTTCCAGACGCGTAGCATGAGCTTCGGCCTGTGTCAGGGCAGCCTGAAGATGTGGGTCTGGTCTCCCTTGATTCACAGGTCCACTTGCGCGGGCGCGCAGCAGGCGTGGCCCGAGGATAAGCGCCGGGATGAACCCCAGGGTCAGGACGACGGCGACAAGGCCAACAAAGTCCTCATTCATAAGTCAGACTTTCTTCCTGCTCTCATCAGGCATCACGCTTCTTTTCTGAAATTCGGCGCTTCAACGCTTCAAACTCATCTTCTACCGCCGCATCTGTCTCAAGTGCCGCGAGTTCTTCGTGAAGAGAAGGGCGACCGGACCTGCGACCCAGATCGTAGGCCTCTGCCTTGCCTTCCAGCTCATCCAGCGCCCGTTCCACCTGCTCGAAACGGCCCAGCGTATCGTCAATGCGGGTATCATAGAGCTTTTCACGTGTCTTGAGGCGCCCTTCTGCCGTGCGCGCACGCATGGTCAGGGTTTTTTCGCGGGATTTCGCATCCGCCAGCTTGGCCTGAAGTTTGACAATATCGTCGTTCTGGTGTTCCAGCCCTTCCGTCACCTGTGCGATCTGGCGTTCCAGTCCTTCACGGGACTGTTCGACCGTATGACGGGCGGCAAGAGCGGCCTTGGCGAGATCGTCACGGTTCCGTTCGATGGCGAGAGCGGCCTTGCGATGCCATTCGTCTTCTTCATGCATCATGGTGCGCACGCGGCGTTCAAGCTGCTTGCGTTCCGCAATGGTGCGGACGGCCTGGCTGCGGACTTCAACCAGCGTGTCTTCCATCTCCTGGATCACGAGACGGATCATCTTCTGCGGGTCCTCGGCTGTGGCGAGAATCGCATTGAGATTGGAGTTCACGATATCGGCGAGCCGAGAAAAAATACCCATGACGCTTTCCTTCCTGAGAACTGGATTAGAGCACAATGACCTGTCTTGTCAGCGGGCTCGTTTTGGGGATGTTATGGTTGTGACAATCTGAAGTGGCGAACGAGGCTCAGAAATGGCGAGATCCACCCAAGCGGACGAAGTTCCGACACCCATCGGGCGGGCTCCGGCATTTCTGGCGATGCTGGACCAGATCTCCCGTCTTGCCCCGTTGAAGCGCCCCGTTCTGGTGATCGGGGAACGTGGGACAGGCAAGGAGCTGGTGGCCGCCCGACTTGCGCTCCTGTCGGATCGCTGGGACGCGCCATTGGTGAAGCTGAACTGTGCGGCGTTGCCGGAAGCCCTGCTGGACAGCGAACTGTTCGGGCATGAGGCTGGTGCGTTTACCGGTGCGCAGAAGCGGCGTCTCTCGCGGTTTGAACGTGCGGACGGCGGGACGCTGTTTCTGGACGAAATTGGTACAGCCTCGCTTGCCGTTCAGGAAAAACTGCTCCGCGTTATTGAGTACGGCAGTTTCGAGCGTGTTGGTGGCAATGAAACGATCCGGGTGGATGTGCGCCTGATCGGTGCCACGAATGCTGATTTGCCTGCCATGGCGCAGGAAGGGACGTTCCGGCCGGATCTTCTGGATCGACTGGCTTTCGATGTGGTCAATGTTCCGCCGCTGAGAGCACGGGAAGAGGACATTCCTCTTCTGGCTGAGCATTTTGCCACGAAGATGAGTGCCGAGTTGGGCCGCAAGCTTTTCGCTGGTTTTTCCGCGAAGGCGTTGCAATGTCTGATGGAGCACAACTGGCCGGGCAATGTGCGAGAGCTGCGGAATGTGGTGGAACGTAGTGTGTACCGAATGGAAAACCCCGAGCGACGGCTGGACGATATTATCCTTGATCCGTTCCTCATGCCCGATTGGGAAGCGTGTGCGGCTGTGGTGCCTCGGGTAACCCCGGGTGCTCCGTCGGAAAGCGCGCAGACGTTCCCGCTGGATTTCTCGGCGACGGTGAAAAATCATGAGCGGACCCTTCTGGAAGGCGCTCTGCGTGAGGCGCAGTTCAGCCAGAGGCAGGCTGCGGAGCTTCTGGGGCTGACCTACTACCAGTTTCGCCATTACCTGCGGCTGCACGGTCTTGCAGACAAGGAAGCGCGGAAGGCTTTGACCAGAAAGGAATAGACACGAGTTCATGTCTGATTTGAATGCATGAAGTGTGCCAAATTGGGATTGTCTTTATTTTTCTAGTTTTGGAGAGAAGGCAAAAGGCTAGTTTTGAAAAAAATAGCCATGAAGTGGCGAAAATAACCAAGTTGTTTTTGGATTAATAAGAAATCCTCAATTAAACCATTTAATATAGTTATACAAAATAAAATAGTTGAATTATCTTCGCGGCACGCCTATGTCTTCTGAGCGTCGTGATTCTGACAAATCTGATGATAGATATGGGTGCAGTGTATGCCTCTTTCGCAATCTGAACTTCGACATCTTCTGGAAACACCGGAGGGCCATGCGCTTGAAGAGGCACTGGTCAGTCTGAAAGGGCGGGTTGCGGTTATTTCTTCGTTTGGTGCGGAATCTGCGATCCTTCTGGATGAAGTTGCCCGGATTGATCCGTCTGTTCCGATTTTCTTTCTGGACACGCGACGTCACTTCCCAGAGACGCTGGCTTATCGTGATGAACTGACCGAGGCTCTTGGTCTGCTCGACGTAAGGACTATTTCTCCGGCTAAGACGGAACTGGAAAGTCGCGATCCACAAGACCAGCTTTCTGCTTTTGATCCTGATGCCTGTTGTGCGCTTCGCAAGGTCGAGCCTCTGGAGCTTGTGTTGCCGGAATTTGACGTGTGGCTGACAGGTCGCAAGCGTAGCCAGTCGTCAACGCGCGCAGCACTCCCGGTTGTGGACCCACAACCTGACGGAAGCGTGAAGCTCAATCCGCTGGCAGGTTGGGGACCGGAAAAAATTGAAGCCGAAATGTGCAGGCGGAATTTGCCAAGGCATCCATTGGTTTCACAAGGATACACTTCGATTGGCTGTGCACCTTGTACGCGGCCGGTGGGAGAAGGAGAAGACGGGCGGGCAGGTCGTTGGGCCGGTCTGGCCAAGACTGAATGCGGCATTCATCGGCCGGCATGAATATGGAGCGGACAATGACGCGGACACACACACTGGCGGAACCGCGCGTCATGGATGATCTTGACCAGCTCGAAGCTCAGAGCATTTTCATCCTGCGTGAAGCCTACCGGAAACTGAAACCCCTTTCGTTGCTGTGGTCTCTGGGAAAAGACAGCAACGTCATGGTCTGGCTGGCGCGCAAGGCGTTCATGGGGCGCGTGCCGTTCCCGGTCATGCATGTCGATACCGAGAAGAAATTCCCGGAAATGTATGCCTTCCGGGACGAGTACACCAAGAAGTGGGATCTGGATCTGCTTCTTGGATACTGCCCGCCGGTTGAAGAGATTGATCCGTCCCTGCCGCCTGCCGCACGATCTGCCGCCCGCAAGACGGCGGGTCTGGCAGCCATGATTGACAAGCACAAGCTGCGTGGCGTGATTGCCGGTATCCGCCGTGACGAGCAGGCCACGCGTGCGAAGGAACGTGTGTTCAGCCCACGTGGCGCCGGGCATCGCTGGGACGTGCGCAATCAGCCGCCCGAATTCTGGGATCAGTACGCAACGCCGTATGAAGATGGCATGCATATCCGTGTGCATCCGCTGCTGGCCTGGCGTGAGATTGACATCTGGCGGTACATTGAGCGCGAGGGTATTCCCCTTGTGGATCTGTATTTCGCCAAGGACGGCAAGCGGTATCGCTCGCTGGGCGACCAGGACATCACCAGCCCGATTGAGAGCAATGCGGCCACAGTGGCCGAGGTGATTGCCGAGCTGGAAAGCAGCAAGACGTCCGAGCGTGCCGGGCGTGCCATGGATCATGAGTCGGAAGATGCGTTCGAGCGTCTCCGTGTGGCGGGGTATCTGTAAAATGGGTGATCATATCGCAACCCAGAGTCTCTCTGAGGCGCACCGCGCTGCCGCAACGCCTATCGTGATTGTTGGCCATGTCGATCATGGTAAATCTACGTTGATCGGTCGTCTGCTGTACGACACGGACAGTCTTCAGGACGGCAAGCTCGCGCAGATCGTCGAGAGCAGCCGCAAGCGTGGTCTGGCGGTGGAGTGGAGCTTCCTGCTCGACTCCCTTCAGATCGAGCGCGATCAGGGCGTGACGGTCGATTCCACCCGAATTCCGTTCCGTCTGGGCTCGCGTGAGTTCGTGATCGTGGATGCGCCGGGCCATCGCCAGTTTCTGCGCAACATGATTACGGGTGCTGCTGATGCGGAAGCTGCCGTTCTGGTCGTGGATGCTCAGGAAGGCGCGCAGGAGCAGACGCGGCGTCATGCCATGTTGCTGCGCCTGATCGGTATCCGACATGTCATCGTGCTGCTGAACAAGTCGGACGTCCTGGGCTTTGATGAGTCGAAGATTGTTCAGGCCGAGTCTGATGTGCGTCAGTTGCTTGGACGTCTGGAAATCGAGGTTGAAGCCGTTGTTCCGGCGTCTGCGCGCGATGGTGATAATATCGCCAGCCGTTCCGAGCGGTCTGCCTGGTACAAGGGGCCGACGCTGATTGAGGCTCTGGCCAATGTGCCGCCTCCGGCCTCTCGTCTGGCGCTGCCGTTCCGTATGCCCGTTCAGGACATTTATCGCTTCGATGGCGTTCGCTATGTTGCAGGGCGGATCGAGCGTGGCACGGTGCGTGCGGGTGATCGCCTGACGATTGGTGTTCAGGGGCAGATTGCAACGGTTGCGGAAGTTTGCCGCTGGCATGCGCCGGAATTGCCGGTTGCTGGCGCAGGTGAATCGATTGCGCTGCGTCTGGAGCCGGATCTGGTTCCGGATCGTGGGGATCTGCTTTTCCCGGCGGATGACAAGGCTGCAGCCCCAGAGCGTTCGGCGCGGATTCGCACCCGTCTGTTCTGGCTTCGCGGTGAGCCGCTGCGGGTTGGCGAGAGTTTCACGCTTCGTCTGGCGACCGCTGAGCATGATGTGACGGTGGCCTCCATTGATGCGGTTGTGGATCTGGATGATCTGACGTTGCGTCAGGGTGATGAGGTTCCGCCGGACGGGTTCGCCGAAATCACGCTGGCCGCTTCGCATGCTGTGCTGTTCGACCCGTTCTCTCCCGGCTTTGGGGATGGTCGAGGCGTGCTGGTGGATCGCCATCAGCGCATTGTCGGCGGTGCACCACTGATTGGCCCGGCTGATCTGGAAGACGGCGTTCATGCCATCCATCCAACCGCCAGCCGCATTTCCGCTGGGCAGCAGGCGCAGGCTCGTGGACACAAAAGCGGGGTGTTCTGGCTGACGGGCCTACCGGGTTCCGGCAAGAGCACCGTGGCGCGGGCGGCGGAAGTGTCGCTGGCGGCGCAGAACGTGAAAGCGACTGTGCTGGACGGGGACACGCTTCGCGCTGGACTGTGCAGTGACCTGGGCTTCTCGCCGGAAGATCGTCGGGAAAACATTCGCCGTGCGGCGCATGTCGCGAAGATCCTCTCCGAGAGTGGCCAGGCGGTTATTGTTGCGTTGGTATCGCCACTACAGGCAGATCGTGATCTGGCTCGACAGATTGTGGGCGAGGGTTTCCATGAAGTGTTTGTGGATACGCCGCTGGCAACCTGTGAGCAGCGTGACCCGAAGGGACTGTATGCGGCGGCACGCGCCGGAAAAATCCCTGAATTCACGGGTGTTTCAGCACCGTATGAAGCGCCTTTGTCTCCTGAGCTTCGTCTTGGGGCGGATCGCACGGAGGCAGAGACCGTTAGTGAACTGACCGGGTTTGTTCTACGGGTTGTTCAGCCCTGAGCTTGGGATGATCTGACCTCAAAGAGACGGCGGCCTTTGGGCCGCCGTTTTTCGTTTCAGGGCAGAAAGCCGGCCCGGCGGAACCAGTTGATTTCGTCTGTCAGGGTTTCTTCCAGAGGTCTGAAGGTTAGTCCAAGATCATGATGAAATCTGTGGGCGCTGAAATGGGAGCGGTCATTTTCCGAGGCGAGGGCCTTTGCCGTGGCCCAGCTCATGAGGACGGGCTTGCGTGTGAGACGAGCCTGCACTTCGCTGAGGGCTGCGATGATATAAAGCAGCGGCATGGGAATCTGGCGTGATGGCGCTTTGCGACCAGTCAGCCTTGCAATCAGCGGAATGAGGTCAGCTATTGTCTGGTGTCTGCCTGCCGCCAGATAACGTTCTCCGCGCTTCCCTTTGCTAAGACAGGCAATCATTGCCTGCGCGACGTCCCGCGCATCGACAAGACTGACCGAACCGGGTGGAATGCCCGGAAGTTTCCCGCGAGCGACATCAATGACTGTTTGGCCGGCTGATGTCGGACCGCGATCGCCGGGTCCGTGCATCCAGCCCGGAAGGACCATGCAGGCCCAGAATTCCGGATACTCAGCCAGAAAATCATTCAGAACTTTCTCGGACCGGATCTTGCTTCGGAAATATGGGTCGGCTTCGTCTTCCCGCCGAAGCATTGTTTCATCGACGGTCTGTCCCTTCGTGCCCTTCAAAACCGCAATGGAACTCACATGAACCATGCGACGGATCCCTGCTTTCCATGAGGTATCCAGAAGCTCTTTCATGGCTTTGACGTTGATTGCTTCCAGATCCTGGTCGTGGTTGCCGCCCGTATAGGAATCCCGGAAGTAGGCTGCCGTATGGAACAGCACATCCACGCCGGACAATGCTGCACTGAAGCTCGGAATGGACTGAAGGTCTCCAGTGATGATCTCGACAGGCAGGCCATCAAACTGCTGTTTTGCCTTGGCTTCCGATCGTGCGAGTGCGCGGACCTGAAAGCCGTCTGCCAAAAGTGCGCGAACAAGGTTATTGCCGAGAAGACCTGTAGCGCCTGTTACGAATGCGACAGGGGCAGGAGCATTTTTGCTCTGTGAAAGGGCGGTCATGAGAATGGCTCCGTCAGACATGGAGCATTGTCTATAAGACTGGACCTTGGTCCATGGTCAAGGAAGAGAGACGGTCATGTTAATTGGCGAATTCGCTCAAAGAGCGGGCTTAAGTCAGGACACGGTACGGTTTTATGTGCGCAAAGGATTGCTGCGGCCTCAGATAGGCTCGCGCGGGGGGCGGAATCCTTATCAGGAATTTACGGAGCGGGACCTGCAGACGGCCCGGATCGTTCGTTTTGGGCAGTCACTTGGGATGAGTCTGAAAGAACTGACAGCGATTAATGATGAGATGGTGCAGGACGGTCTTTCCGATGAACGTGCTGTGATGCTCATGCAGGAACAGATTGATCGACTTGCTGGAAAAGCGTCTGAAATCGAAACGTTGATTCAGTATCTTCGGGCTAAATGCCAGTGGATCCAGTCCGGAAAGGATGGGCCTGAACCTTCGTTTCTCTGCATTGCTAATGATGAAGAATGAAAGGAGGCTTCACGGAATTGCGTTTACGGGCAGAGCCAAACTGGGGGTAGGGTCAGTGTGTTATGATTTTCATGGCCATGAGGCTGTGATCTGCGTGCAGGATTAAATGTCACATCCGACGAGAAAATAACATTAATATTATCAAAATACGAAAATACTCACTTTTGTGATGTGCGTTTTAATGCTGTAACGTTAAAGAAGATTTCAGAAAACGTATCTGCTCACATGCGGAAGAAGGCCCCTATGACGCAGTCTCTTGATGTTTCACGAAAGCTCAGCGGAGATGCGCTGACGAATTTCATCGCGACCATCTCCGCTACGGGTGGCCTCCTTTTCGGGTATGACACGGGAATTATTTCGTCAGCCCTGTTGCAGATCCGTGAGCAGTTTCATCTCGACACGATTGGCTCCGAGATTGTCACGTCTGCGATTATTCTCGGCGCTCTTCTGGGGTGTCTTGGGGCTGGCGGTGTTTCTGACCGGTTTGGTCGTCGTCGTACTGTAATGATTGCGGCAGCACTTTTTGTTGTTGGTACCATTCTGGCTGCTGCAGCTCAGAGTGTTCCGGTTCTGATCGGTTCACGCTTGGTCCTGGGATTGGCTATTGGTGCAGCCTCGCAGATCGTACCAATTTATATTGCTGAAATATCCCCGCCTCATCGTCGTGGACGGCTGGTGGTTGGGTTCCAGCTTGCTGTTGTGTCTGGAGTGACTATTTCCTTCCTGACGGGGTACTTTCTGCGCGATAGCAGCTGGCGGATCATGTTTGGCATTGGCATGTTGCCTGCCCTTATTCTTTTTATCGGAATGGCTTTCCTGCCAAACAGCCCTCGGTGGCTTGCCCTTAAGGGGAGGACAGACGAAGCATTGGCTGTTCTGTGTCGCGTTCGTTCTTCGGAAGATGCAGCACGAAGCGAGCTTCAGGATATTATCGATAATCATGACGAACAGGCATCGTGGTCCGAATTGGCCAAGCCTTGGGTACGGCCTGCACTGATTGCGTCTGTCGGTATTGCGCTATTGTGCCAGTTCACGGGTATCAATGCGATCATGTACTATGCTCCGGCGATTTTTTCGGATGCAGGTTTTGGTCAGGACTCGGCTCTGCTGACTTCCGTGGCTGTTGGTCTCTCCATGGTTTGTGCAACGATCTTTGGCGGCTGGGCCGTTGATACCTGGGGACGTCGGACACTGATTTTGCGACTTCTTCCGGGTGCGGTCATTTCTCTGATCGTTTTGGGAGCAATGTTTGCTCTGCATATGACAAGCGGTATTGGGGCCTGGATCACTGTTCTGGCCATCATAGGTTATACTGTCTGCAACACAGGAAGTCTGTCCGTTGCGGTCTGGCTGGTTGGTGCTGAGGTTTATCCACTGTCCTGCCGTGGTAAGGGAATGAGCCTGGTTGCAGGAAGTCACTGGGGTGCAGACCTGATTATTTCTCTCACGACGCTGTCTTTGGTGCAGGGATTGGGCGCGCACATGACCTTCTGGCTGTTTGCGATCGTCAATGCGTTTGCGTTCTTTTTCGTGCTTCGCTACGTACCGGAAACGAAAGGGCAGTCTCTGGAGCAGCTTGAAAGAAGCCTGCGTGACGGAACATTCGCTCCCGTTCACAAGTCATGAAAAAGGGGAGCTTTGGCTCCCCTCTGCAAGAAAAGCCAGTTCTCAGGAGCTGGCTTTTTTTATGTATTCTCAGCAGCGCCCGATTGAACTGTAATCAAAGCCAGCGGCGCGCATGATGTCCGGATTCCAGATATTTCTAAGATCTGCGATGGCTTTACCGCGCATGGCGGTGCGCAGCCGCTCGGGGTCAATGGCACGGAAGACATTCCATTCCGTCAGTACGACGAGAATATCTGCGTTTGTCGCAGCCTCCAGGGCGTCCGTGCAGTATGTAATCTCTGGGGGGAGAAGCGCACGGGCGGGCTCCATGCCTTCCGGGTCAAAAGCCTGAATGATGGCACCAGCTTCTTGAAGATGGGTCAGGATCGGAAGGGAAGCGGCTTCGCGCATATCGTCCGTATCGGGTTTGAACGTCAGGCCCAGGACGCCGACGGTCTTGCCCTGAACACTCCCACCGATCTGCGTAATGATGCGTTCTGCCATGCGGCTCTTACGATCTTCATTGACGTCAACAGTTGCTTCTACCAGACGGGAGGGAGCTCCGGCGTCTCGTGCGATGGCGGTTAAAGCGCGGGTGTCTTTGGGGAAGCAGGAACCGCCATAGCCGGGGCCTGCATGGAGGAAGCGCTTCCCGATGCGTTGATCCAGCCCCATACCCAGAGCAACGTCATGGATGTTACCACCGACCTTCTCGCAAAGATCTGCCATTTCGTTGATGAAGGTGACCTTCATGGCTAGAAAGGCGTTTGCGGCATATTTTGTGAGTTCAGCAGTTTCCAGATCCGTCATGACGATGGGGGCTTCGATCAGATGAATCGGGCGATAAATCTCGCGCATGACTGCGGCGGCGCGTTCGCCTGCGTCTGGTCCGGACGTATCAATGCCGATAATCACGCGATCGGGCTGCATGAAGTCCCCGATTGCGTTGCCTTCTCGCAGGAATTCAGGGTTGGAAGCTACGTCAAACGTCAGTTCCGAGCGTGTCTCCTTCAGGATACGGGCGACTTCGCGGCCTGTCCCTACGGGTACGGTCGATTTGGTGACAACCAGAAGCCCTTCCTTGGCTGAGAGGGCAATTTCTTTTGTCGCCGCATAGACATAGGTCAGATCAGCATGGCCATCGCCACGGCGGGTGGGGGTGCCGACGGCAATGAAGACGGCGTCAGCACCGTCTATGGCTGCAGCAAGATCGTCTCCAAAGGTGAGGCGGCCGGTCTCAACGTTCTTGCTGACAATGGCGTCCAAGCCTGGTTCATAGATGGGAATGCGACCATCCCGGAGAGCTGCCAGTTTTTTGGGATCCCGCTCGACAATGGCGACGTCTGATCCGAATTCGGCAAAACAGGCGCCGGAGACCAGTCCGACGTAACCACCACCGATCATTGCTATACGCATAACAGAACTCTCCTAGCGCTATAATGTCTGCATAACCGGCGCACCGGGTGGGAGCAAATATCCGACCACAGACCGTGTGGTCATTTCGTGGGGCGGGCACAGGGGTTGGAAGCGGCGAAAGAACGCAGAGCCGGAGGCAGGATGGTCAGTTCGTTGGAATCGGCCAGCAGTCCACGCCCGCGTTTGGACCATCTGGCAAGGCTGAGGTCTGGGTTATCGAACCGTCCGCTGACGCGCACAGGAATATCAAGTGCAAAGAAACTGGTTGAGAAGGGTCGGCTTGCAAAAACAAGGTCCAGCCAGCGTCGGTTGAGGTCGACATCCGCTTTTGCGGCGATGATTCCTGCGTTTGTTCGAATGCGGAGTGGTGAGACTGTACCGATGCCCTGATGCATGTCCAGGACGCCAAGCATACAGGTGATGGGCGTAGTGCCTTTGGCATGCCGAACCAGCAGGCGCAGGTCCATGGAGGCCGTTTCAACAATTTCTCTGGCGATTTCGCCTTTCTCCATGCTGACAGCTGCCACCAGATCCGCCTTGCGCGTGGCTTCGTTCAGGGTGCTGACGTTTGCAGCTTTCGCAATGATGCGGATGGACAGCGAACCTTTGACAGGAATGGGAGCCAAGCCTGCTGTGCGCCGCAGGCGATCGATATCACCGTGGGAAAGGGCGATGGAGGCGTTGATTCGGGAGCGGTTTCCATCGCCCTCAATCTGGCCATTTGCTTGAAGATTGGCTCCCAGATAGCCAAGGGTCAAAGTTGAGACATTGATCTTTCCGGGCGTCTGGGAGGCATTGAACTTCAGCTTTGAGAACGTCAGGGCATTATAGAGAACGTCTTCAGCGGCCAGTTTGACATGCAGGACAGGGTCGGGCTTGGCAGGTGCGACGAGAGGAATGTCAGTCTGGCCAGAAGATTTTCTGGATGAGAAGGCTTTGGTCAGGCTGTTGAGGTCAATGTGACCAAATGTCAGGTCTGTGTTGATGATGTCCGGTGTTCCTTTGCCTCCTTCTTCAAGATCAAAGGTCCCATCATTGATCTGGCTGTCTTTGAGGGCACCTCTGGCATGGGTGAAGTGCCAGTTGTCTCCGGCATGACTGAATGTGCCTTTGAGTGAGAGCGGGAGAGCCGGATGTGTTCCGGACAGTCCGGCAAGGGCGAAAACAGGCGCGGATGTGGGAGTTGAGAGGGCGACGTCGCCTTTGACGCCATCGAAATTCAGAGGATCTGTCAGAGTCCCGTTGAAATCGAGCGTAAGGTCGCCAGACGTGATGTGAGCTGTGGCTTTATAAGGATCTGGCACACGGCGTAGAGCATCAAAAGACTGCATGGAGGCGTCAAGCGTGATGCCCGTATCATTATATCCTCCCTGGAAAGACATTTTGACTGGGGAGGCATCATCTTTTGACTGGAATGTCACCTGCGTCATCGTCACTTGATAGGATGCGCCTTTGGCGGATCGGTAAGTGACATCACTATTTTTGAGGGTCAGGTTTCGAAGGCCCGGAAAGTCATGAAGATCAGGTTTTTCCTCGGATGCTTTGACCGGGCGTGGGCGCTTCAGATCTTCAAAAGGCACGAATCTCCAGTTCGGGATGCGATCAGATGTGCGTTCGAAGAGACCGGAGAAATGATCAACGATAACGTCACGGGTTTCGATTGGTCCGTGCAGAAGTGACATCAGGCGCAGTTTGGCGTGTATGGTTCCGGCAGTAATGATATCGGGCCGGCTGCCTCCGGGAATATTGGCAATGTGCAAGTCTTCTCCGTCCACTGTTATCCATTTTCCGGGGTGAATATGGAGATGGCCGATGTGGACGTTGCGATGAAGTGATTTGGAGAGCTTTGCAGAGGCCAGCGCAGCGAAGTCCTTGTGCTGGATCCAGAACCATCCGCCAGTGATGGCGGTACAGAGCAGAACAAAAAGCGCAAGTAGAGATCCAAGAAACCAGCGAAGCAAGATTTGTTCTTTCCGAAGATCAGGGAAGAGAAGTCTTAATAACGTGCCATGTTCATAAACGGGAGTGTTTCAGGAAGGAAAAATATTCGCTGTGATTCTGGGAGTGTTTCAAAAAGGTGAGTATTTAGAATGCGGCCTGAACACGCCCGACGACTGCATCTCCCGTCCGGCCATTCTGATTGACGGTTGTGGTGCTGCGGCTGACAATGAAATGGTTATAATCCACCATAAATTTGAAGTGACGGTTGGGATACCAGTTCAGCCCTGTTGCCCACACTGTCTGTTGGCCTCCGCGAACACCATCTGGCCTCTCGAGGCGGCTGTTCAGGTCAGCCACACTGTAACGTGCGGCGATTTCAAGGGCTCCCCATTGATTGCGGGCGGGATCGAATTCGCCATCCGGGGAAACACCAGGAGCCAAAAAGCCGCCTTCCTGAATGCTATAGCGGCGCGGATTTCCGAAGAGCGTATAGCCAATGGCGCTATACCATCCCTGAAAGGCGAGGGAGGGCAACCCGCCTGATCGTTCGATCCCAATGCGGTAATATTCTGCTTTGAGCAGCAGTCGCTTCCAGCGCAAGGCAAATTCAGGACCCGCGGACCAGACCTGAGCGACATTCTGGATGGCACCTGTTGTTTGCAGAACAGATTCCCCAATGTTGACTTCGGGGCGTTGGATAAAGGTGTAGCTGCGTCCGTCTTCCGTCTGGGCGACCTTGAAAGACGCAATGGAAGAAACGCCTACATGCAGATCCACGTCTTTGGTGACAACCGGACGTCCAGCCACGCGGAATGTCCCGCCGGTCTGGCTGTCCGCCACATGTTTGCCAATGGGAAGGTAATACTGGTTTTCGGCGCGGTTACCCCAGCTTTGTCCAGTAAAGTAGCCGCCAATCCACCAACGGTCTGCATAATGTAAACCACCGATGCTGAAGCGGGCGTCATTGGCGGCAATAGTGCGTACCATATCTACGATGGCAGGACGCTCCAACAGAAGGAAATCGTTGGAGCTTTCGGCATCTTCTTCCGTGACGCGTGGCTGAAAATAGCCGACTGTCAGGATCGTATTATGCAGGCCGGCGTAGTTGATGTTGGCTTCATACAACCCGACCTGGCCATCAAAATTTCCATGTCCGAAGTCGGGAGTGACGTTCGCGATCCAGTCCTTGTAGCGGAAGGAGAAAGGGATTCGCAGTCGGCGACTGTTGGATGTGAAGGAATTGAAATTGCCCCGGCTTTCTCCATTGCGTTGGGATACTCCGAGGAAGCCTCCAAAGTCTTCCTGGAAGGCGAGACCGATGGACAGGGCATAGGCACCGTCCGCAGTTTTGAAGGTCGGTCTACCATTGGGGAATCCGATTTTCATTCCGCCGATTGAGACTTCCTCGTCCTGGCTCGAGGCCTGCTGAAAATCTTTCCATGATGATACGATGCCGCGGTCTGACGGTGGTGTATCCTGCGCGAGAGGTGTTCTTCTCAGAAGTGAGATCGGGGCGGCTGTCTGGAGAAGAGGCGGCGGAGGTAGGTACCCGGCTCGTTGGCGATAAGGATTGGCTTCGGTTTCTTCCCGCTGTCTCGCGAGAAGTGCGCTGGTACGTTTGTGTTCGGCGGCACGCTCTTTCTTTAATTCCTGAACTTCAGCCTGCATGGCACGGATCTGTCGTTCCATGAGTTCCAGACGATCTGCGGCCGATGCTTCTTCTTCTGGCAGGCAAGAAAGAAGGAGTGTCGTTGTAGCAAGCAGTGTCAGTCGGGAAAGGAAGACAGGCATCGTGTGAAAAGCGTCCTGATAATACTCAAGTGACTCTGACAGCAGGCTGTCAGAGTGTGGAACGCTCAAGAAAGTGAGGGTTTCCTCTGAGAGCGCAGAGCCTACTCTCTAATCACAAACAAGGAAGGTGTGCGTATCATTGTGCGACACCGTTGCTTGAGGTTTGGAGTGCGCGGTTCGCTGCACGGTGAGGGGCATAAAAAAAGCGGAAACAGCTCGCGCCATTTCCGCCTGAGAGAGACTGGAAAAGTCTTAGAAGCCAGCCTGGATACGGGCTGCGATGGAGTTGCCTGTCCGACCGTAGAGGTTGGTTGCCTGCATGCTGCGGGACACGATGAAGTGGCTGTAATCGAGCATGAGACGGAAATGGCGGTTCGGATACCAGTTCAGGCCGCCGGTCCAGACGGTTTGCTGACCGCCACGAATAACGTTCTTGGCGTTGGCTTCGTTCAGACCGCTGTTCAGGTCGATCACGCTGTAATGACCAACGACTTCAAGCGCTCCCCATTGGTTGAGAGCGGGATTGAATTCTTCCTTGCTTGACACGCCCGGTGCTCCGAAAGCGCCAGCTTTGTAGTTGTACATCCGCGGGTCGCCGAAGATCGTATAGGCAGCCGACCCATACCAGCCCTGGAAGCCGGCAGATTTCAGGCCTGGGCCAGAGCGCTGTACCCCGACGTGATAATATTCACCCTTCACAACCAGGCGGTTCCAGCGAACGCCAAGCTCAGGACCAGCAGCCCAGACCTGTGCGGCGTTGGAAATGCCACCTGTGGCTGCCAGATTGGCTTCACCGATATCGAATTCAGGACGCTGTCCGAAAGACGTTGATCGTGAGCAGTGATTGGCGTCCGTTCCTGTGTTGCAGGCAAGGCGGAAAGCTGAAATTGCAGACGCGCCCAAATGAACGTCCCAATCCTTCGTAGCAACCGGACGACCGGCAACGCGAAGGGTGCCGCCGGTCTGGCTGTCAACGGTACTGCCGCTGCCACCACCGTAATAGGTGCTGCTGCTGTCAGAAGCGTTACGATGGCCCCATTCCTGACCGGTGAAGTAACCGGCTACCCACCAGCGCTTCTCATAATGGAGACCGCCGACGCTGAAACGGGCATCGCCAGCAGCGATATTACGGACCATATCGGTGATGCTGGGGCGTTCGAGTGTGAAGAAGTCGTTGGAGCTTTCGGAATCTTCTTCGGTGACGCGCGGCTGGAAGTAACCGACTGTCAGAATCGTGTTGCGGAAGCCTGTGTAGTTCAGGTTGCCTTCGTATAGTCCGACGTAACCATCGTTATGGTTTGCGCCGAAATCAGGCGTAACGGCTGCGACCCAGTTCTTGTAGCGGAACATGAAGGGAATACGCAGGCGACGCATGTTGGACGTAAAGCTGTTGAAAGCACCGCGTGTTTCGCCGCTGCGGGGACCGGAGTTGAAGAAGCCTCCGAAGTCTTCATGGAAGGCCAGTCCGATCGAAAGGGCGTAGGCGCCGTCAGACGACTGAATGGTGGGGCGTCCTTTCGGGAAGCCGATTTTCACGCCACCAACGGTGACTTCTTCATCCTGTGCCGTTGCACGCTGGAAGTCGGACCAGGACGTGATGTCTGCACGATCTGAAGCCGGACGACCGGTATCGGGGCCGCCGGTTCCTTTTCGAACAGTAATCAGAGGAGCATTGGACTGAGGATGGGAGCCGATATAGCTGTTACGCTGCCCATATGGGTTGTTTTCTGCCTCTTCACGCTGGTGGGCGAGAACGGCGCGGGCGCGTTTGATATCCTCGTTGTGTTCCTTCTTCATGGCGGTCAACTGCGCCTGCATGGCGCGGATCTGGCGCTCCATGATTTCCATCTGGTCTGCGGCATGCGCATGGCCAGTAAGAGCGCCGAGAGACATCAGGGTTGAAGTCGCTAGAAGAGCGGTTGTTCTTCGGAAAGAGAAAGTCATTGCCGCGGTGCATCCCTTGCGTGAATGGCAGGTTGTCCACGGCGGAGGTATCTGATTCCCCTTTTTGAAGAATGGGAAGGTTTGATGACGACTGAAAGACTCTTTTATGACAAAAGGTGTCAAGCCTTTGAAAATATGTGTCTTTCTGGAATCCTGTTTGTGACGACCTGTTTTCTGAGAATGCAGGTCTGGAAAATGTGTGTCATTTTTGCATCAATACGCCTTCATGTCTGTCATGAAACTATCATGTGCATGCCTCTGTTTCTCCTTACGGGCTGGGTTTAGTAGATAGTCCGGTTTTTCAATGCCCGATGAGGGATCATCATGATTAAGAGCAAGCTTGCGCTTTTCGGCTTCGTCGCAATGACAGCCTTGGGGTCAGTTTCCCTGTCATCCGCCCGCGCTGCGGACATCACGGGAGCGGGCTCCAGCTTTGCCGCTCCGATCTACGGAGCATGGGGCGAAGGGGCCAAGCGTCAGATTGGCGTCAACGTGAACTATCAGAGCGTTGGCTCGAGCGCCGGTCAGGATCAGGTTGTGGCTCGGACGGTTGACTTCGGTGCTTCTGACAAGCCGATGGCTGCGGCTCGTCTGGCGTCCGAGCATCTGTACCAGTTCCCGACGGTCATGAGTGGCATCGTTGTTGTCGTGAACGTTCCAGGTATCGAGCCGGGTACGCTCCGCCTCGATGGCCCGACCCTGGCTGCGCTGTATGACGGTGAAATCACGGAATGGGACGATGACCGTATCAAGGCTCTCAATCCGGGTCTGAAGCTGCCAGAAACGGACGTCGCTCCGGTTCATCGTGCTGACGGTTCTGGTACGAGCTTCGTTTTCACGTCTTATCTGTCTCAGGTGTCACCTGAGTGGAAGCAGAAGCTGGGCGCTGGCACATCTGTAGCGTGGCCAGGCGGTTCGGGTGCACGTGGAAACGACGGCATTGCAGCTATGGTCAAGCAGACCGAAGGCGGCATTGGTTACGTTGAGTATTCCTATGCTGCGCAAAATCACCTGAATATTGCCCAGATGAAGAATCATACGGGTGCATTTGTTTCCCCGACGCTGAAGAGCTTTGTGGAAGCTGCAAATGCTGCAGATTGGACACATGCCGACCATTATGCCGTCAACCTGCTGGACACGGCGGGTCCGGGTGCATGGCCTATCGTGACGGCTACGTTCGTTCTGGTTCCAACCAACCCGAAGGATGCTACGACAGCCAAGGCTGTTCGTGATTTCTTTGCGTGGGGTTTCCAGCATGGCGATGCGGATAACACCCGTCTTGACTATGTTGGCCTTCCGCAAAGCGTGAAGGATGCCGTATTGGCAGGTTGGGGTAAGTAATCTTCCTCGTTTGCTGGTCTGATCGGCTGTTTCTCCCAGTTGGGGGATAGTCAGGTCAGATAAAAAGGCGTTGAGTGCAGAAGCGGGCTTCTCCGGATGTGAGATGCCCGCTTTCCTGTTTTTGCCTTGCCCAGACATGGTGCGATTTTGTCCGCTTTCTCCAAGCCTGATACCCCTGTGGGGACTCTTTCCCCGATTGTCCGAATTCTGATCGGATTGATTTTCATTCTGGGGCCTGTTTCAACAGATATGTATCTGCCTGCATTTCCCATGCTGGAGCATGATCTGGGGGCAGGGGCGGGCTCGGCACAGCTTACATTGACGGCGTGGTTGGTTGGGCTGGCTATCGGACAGTTCACGCTTGGGCCACTTTGTGACCGATATGGTCGGAAGTTGCCTCTGCTGCTCGGACTGGTGGTTTATGTCATTGCTTCAGCCCTGCTGGCTGTCGTTACAAACTTTCATCTTTTCTGCGTTCTGCGTTTTATTGCTGCCATGGGAGGCGCAACGACGTCTGTCGCGCCACGGGCTATGGTGCGTGATGTCGCGACGGGGACTGCTGGCGTCAAGCTGATGTCTCAATTGATGCTGATTTTCGGACTGGGGCCTTTGTTGGCACCTTCAATTGGAAGCTTTCTTCTTGATCTTGGTGAGTGGCGTTTGATTTTCTGGGTGGGCGCCGGGTTTGGCATTTTTCTTTTTCTGGGGACATGGTTCCTGCTGCCGGATACCTTCCCACCTGAAAAGCGCTTCGCACTTCCTTTTACGGGGGTGATTGCCCGTTACAGGGATCTGATTACCGAACCTCTATTCTGTTCAGCGGCCATGGTGGCGAGCTTCGGTACGTTCACCATGTTTGCCTATCTTTCCAATGCACCAGCCCTTTTTGAAGGGATACTGCATTTTTCGCCGCGTCTCTTTGCCATGTTTTTTGGTCTGAATGCGGTTGGATTTGTGCTTGGGTCGCAAATCAATGCGCGGATGGCGCACAGATTCCTGTTCACCAGGGTGATGGAATACGGAATGATGGCCGTACTGACCTTCACGCTTCTTGGTGTGCTTGTGTGTTCTCTTGGGGTGGTTGGCCCGCAGAATCCTTGGCCGCTGTGTGCGCTGATTTTTTGCACGACGACGTGTCTGGGATTTGTTGGGCCGAATGCTGGTGTTCTGGCTCTGACACATCACGGACATCAGGCTGGAGCAGCGTCTGCCCTGATCGGGACATTGAACTGGACCGTTGCCGGCTGTGCAGGCGTTTTGATGGCTCTTCTGCCGTCACATTGGGTCGGGTCCACGTCAGTGGGAATGATGATTGGAATTCTGGGCTGCTGGGTCAGTGATATCTGGCGACGCAGACTGGATCCAGACTCCTATCTGTCAGTGCATCACTGATTGTGGCAGCGAAAGAGCTGAGCGTGAGACATCAGCCTTTGGAAGAAACGCGGTCAGCAGCAACTGTAGCGATCATCAGAGCGCCGATCACAGGCACGAAAGCAATCATTGAGAATTCGGCGAGAAGGCTGGTTGGAAGGCCGATCAGGTGGATCAGTGTCATGGACGTCATGGAAGTTATCTCCGTTTTACTTGCCGTTGGTGGCGTGGGACGGGAGAAACTCCAGAAGTGCCCTGCAAGGCAATAAATGAAGATGCAGGATCAGCTCTGCGTTTGACGCATGAACCTTTGCCAGAACTTTTCCACATTTGGCGAGAATGGACTAACTTCTGTTCAAATATGACTATTTCGTTATCAGTGGAGATGTATTCTATTCCACTTATTCTGGATTTCTCTGACACCAAAATCCAGAAAGGGCTCTTATTTGCGCAATAAAATTGCGTCTGGTCTTATTTTGCGTTTGGGTGCGGGAGAGAAAGCCGGTCTCTGCGGAGACCGTGCCAGCTCAAAAAAGTGTCTGCCAGAAAGAAGGAAAGTGCCCCGACAGTGCAGGCGAGAGCTATGCCGAAAAAGGCTAGCAGCCATGTGGATGTACTTGCATCACGTAAAGAACCGACAAAAAGAGCCATTGCGGCCCCGCAGGTCGAGGCTCCGCCGATTGCATTCAGCATGATTGCGGCATCCAGAACGAAGATTCGCCGGTGGAGTCTGATCTCATGGGCCGCTAGACGCTCGGGCGTATAAAACGGATCTGGCGTGTCTGTGTCAGAAGGGGGCGTCGACAGTCGTTTGCGTACGTCTTCCAGGTGATCAGCCACGCGTGCCAAGCGTGTATTGAACACGTTGATCAGTGTACCGATGCCTGAAAGCATGAAAACAGGCGTCAGGGCGATTTGAATCAGATGGGCGGCGCTATCGACCGCGTCCGGGTCGTAGGAAACAGGAAAGGGCATGGCGCCTTTTATACTGTATCTTCCGGCAGCGAAAAGACGCAGTGCTCTGGAAAACATCCCCCGACATGGAGTAGGGAAAGACAGCCATTTTCAGAGATGCCGACTTCATGCCTGTCATTGCCCGTCTGTTTCGCCCGGTTTGTATGATGCTTGGGCTTGGAGTGACCGCTGCCTCTTCTGCTTTTGCACAGGATGCTGGTCACTGTTCCGGGACTGCGCGGCAGGTTGAATTCGCGTGCCAGACCTGGACTGAGATTGACCGTGCCGTACAGTCCGGGACGGATACCGTTATTATTCCCGTCGGTGGGACCGAGCAGAGCGGCCCTTACATGGCTGTGGGCAAGCATAATGTTCGTGCACAGGTTCTGGCTGACGAGATTGCCCGACAGGCAGGACATACCCTTGTGGCGCCTGTCGTGGCCTATGTGCCGGAAGGATCGACGGACCCTCGTACCTCTCATATGCGTTTTGCGGGAACGATTTCAGTTCCTGCTGCTGTATTTGAAGGGCTGCTGAGGGGCGCTGCGGAGAGTTTCCGGGTTCAGGGCTTTCGGAAGATCATTTTGCTTGGAGACCATGGTGGCTATCAGGCTTCCATGGCTCACGTCGCGCAGGATCTGAACAAACGCTGGAAAGGTCAGGCGGCTGTTCTGGATCTGCGTGATTACTACGAGGTTATTCCCCATCAATATGCTGACGCCCTGAAAGCACAGGGCCATGCGGCGGAGGTGGGACTACATGCGGAACTGAGCGATACATCTCTGATGCTGGCGGTCGACCCGTCCCTGGTACGTCAGGACGCTCTGAGAACCGCCCCGAAACCCGGTGCCGCCGATGGTGTCTATGGCGGTGACCCCCGGCAGGCTACAGCCGCGCTGGGGCGTATCGGTACTGAGATGCAGATACGCACCGCTGTAACGGCACTTCAGTCCTTCAACAGGAGCCATCCATGAACTTCAAAAATCCCCTGCTGGCGGCGCTGACGCTGCTGGGAGCCTCTGCGGCTCACGCCCAGACCACGGCTCCTGCGGATGCAAGTGCACCGATTTCTGTGCCTCCGGCACCGGCTGCTCCTGCTGCTCCGCCTGCGATGGTGCCGGTTTCGACCCCTGCAGCGGCTTCAGCAGTTGCTTCAGATGCGGTGCAGACCATTCCGGGCATGCCAGCCGTAATTGATCCGCACAATATCTATAGTGAGACCACGCCGTCCCACATCTCCCCGGCTATCGCTCATGATCCGGCGCGCGTGTATGTGCCGAACCTGCGTGGAAACAGCGTCTCCGTTATTGATCCGGTGTCCTTTCAGGTTGTCGACACTTATCCGGTTGGCCGCTCGCCGCAGCATGTCGTTCCGTCCTGGGATCTGCGGACGTTGTGGGTGACGAACAACAGTGAAGGCCGCCCGGATGGCTCTCTGACGCCGATTGATCCGGCGACGACCAAGCCAGGTCCGAATGTCGCTGTTGATGACCCGTACAACATGTATTTCACGCCGGATGGCAAGTATGCCATCACGGTTGCTGAAGCGCATAAGCGGCTTGATTTCCGCGATCCGCACACGATGGAACTGAAGGGTTCTGTCGAGACGCCAGAATGCAAGGGCGTCAATCACGCGGACTTCTCCATTGATGGCAAGTACGCGATCTTCACCTGTGAGTTTGGCGGTTATGTTGCCAAGGTCGATACGGTGAACCTGAAGATGATCGGGATGCTGAAGCTGTCCAAGGGTGGAATGCCGCAGGACATTCTGACGGCTCCGGACGGACACAAGTTCTACGTTGCGGACATGATGGCCGATGGTGTGTTTGTCGTGGACGGTGATTCCTTCACGGAGACTGGCTTTATCCCGACGGGGATTGGCACGCATGGTCTGTATCCGAGCCGTGATGGCAAGGTGATGTATGTGGCGAACCGTGGGTCACACCGTATTCATGGCAAGCGCGGCGGGCCGGGTGGCGTGTCCATCATCGATTTTGCGACGGATAAGGTCATCAAGACCTGGATGATTCCGGGGGGGGGCAGCCCGGATATGGGGAATGTCAGTGCTGACGGAAAGCTGCTCTGGCTGTCCGGCCGTTTCGACGATGTGGTGTATGCCATTGATACCGATACGGGGGCTGTCCGAAAAATTCCGGTTGGTGCTGAACCGCATGGCCTGACGGTCTGGCCGCAGCCGGGTCGTTATAGTGTTGGTCACACCGGTATTCTACGGTGATCTGAGAGGGGGGCTTCGGCCTCCCTTTTTGTTTTCAGGGTGCGATCTGTCTGAGCTGGCTTCTTTATGGTGTGGTGGGCAAAGACGGGTTTTTCAGGACGTCGATGAATGCTCTCAGGGCTTTCGGAATCTGTCTGCGGCTTGGGTAGTACAGAAAGAATGGTTCTGCGGAAGGAAGCCAGTCTCGCAGGATTGGGCGGAGTTTGTCCTGCATCATCGCTGGTTGTGCCAGAGCGTCATAGACATAGGCGCATCCTGCTCCCTGAATGGCGGCAGCGAGCATAAGGTCGTCATCATCAACCATGAGGGATGATGGGACCCTGATACTGAACGGAGTGCCCTTTTCTTCGAACTCCCAGGCATAGCATCGGCCACTTGGAAAACGTCGTCCGATACAAAGATGGTCTTTCAGGTCACGGGGGGAGACGGGCGTACCCTTGCGAGCCAGATAGGCGGGTGAGGCAACGACGACGAAAGGTTGGGGTGGCCCGACGGGACGGGCAATCATGTCGGCGGCTACGCTGTCACCAAATCGGATACCGGCGTCGAAGCCTTCTGCCACGATGTCTATCAGGCGTTCTTCCGTGACAATCTCCAGACTGATTCTGGGATATCGAAGGCTGAACTCTGCAAAGTGCATTGCGAGCAGACGTGCGGCAGGGCGCGGGACATTGATTCGTAAAGTGCCTGTGGGTGTATCCTGCAGGATGCGCAGATCCTGTATGGCCTGATCAATATCCTGGAAGGCGGGCCGGAGCGTTTGGAGAAGGTGTTCTCCTGCCTCGGTAGGCATCACGCTGCGGGTGGTGCGATTGAGGAGACGCAGGCCCAGCTTTTCTTCCAGCGATCTGATGGCGTGGCTTAAGGCTGAGGGAGAGACGTTGCGCAACTCTGCGGCTTTGCGAAAACTCCGCTGTCGGGCGACGTCAATAAAAATATCTAGTTCATGAAAATCTGGTTTCATTCATGAATGGTATTCATGAACTCATGAAGGAGACAATGGCTTATCAGGACAGTGGGTTTTGCAGACAGTGACGTTCGAACATGAAACGGAAGCCTGTTATGAAACGCCGCTTACTCGGAACGTCCGAATTGGAAATCTCGGCCATTGGCCTTGGTACCTGGGCGATTGCTGGTCCTGGTTGGGAGTTCGGCTGGGGCGCACAGGATGATGCGGATAGTTTGGCAACGCTGGAATATGCCGTAGATCAGGGTGTGAACTGGATCGACACGGCGGCTGTATATGGTCTTGGCCATGCGGAGACAGTTGTCGGGCAACTGCTGAAACGCTTCCCGCCATCCCGCCGTCCGCTGGTTTTTACCAAAGGTAGTCTGGTTTGGGACGAGAAGACTCGGGAAATTACGCATTCTCTTGCGCCAGCATCGCTGAGGCGGGAGGTTGAAGACAGTTTGCGGCGGCTGGGAACGGAAGCTATCGACCTGTACCAGATTCATTGGCCCTCTTTTCCACCGGGTGGACCGGATGAAGGTCTGGAAGATGCTCTGCTGGCTTTGCATCACCTGAAGGCCGCAGGAAAAATCCGGGCGATTGGGGTTTCTAATTTTGATGTGCCGCAGTTAAAGCGTGCCTTGGCCGTAACATCCCTTGCCTCCCTGCAACCACCTTATTCAGCGCTGATGCGGGATGTGGAGACGGAGATTCTGCCGTTCTGCGCAGCCATGGATATTGGTGTTCTCCCTTATTCGGTTCTGCAATCGGGTCTTCTGAGCGGAAAGATGACCAATGAGCGGATTCAGGCTCTTCCTGATGATGATTGGCGAAAGACGAGAAGTGCAGATTTTCAGGAGTCGCGTCTTAGTCAGTGTCTTAAGTTGGTAGATGTCTTCCGCCAGATTGCTGAGAGACATCGGGTCACACCTGCAGCCATTGCCATTGCATGGGTTTTGCGTCGAACCGAGGTTACGGGAGCAATTCTTGGGGCACGGCGCCCGGACCAGGTTGATGATCTGCTTCGGGGAGCGGAGATACAGCTTACGGCTGCTGAAATTGCATTGATTGCGCCCTATCTTCCGACTGGAACAGGCACCAATGTTCCCGGTTCTCAAAGCTGAAAGTATTATAGAATACGGCATACACGAACACTTGCGATCTTTCTGATCACCAATCCGCTACTATGGCCGGTATATGTCACGAAGGAGAATTGGTGATGCTGGGTATTTCAACATTGTGCTTTACTGTCGCGGTGATTGCAGGAACCTGGCTGGGGATCAATGTCCTGCAGGGGCGGCGGCCGCTTCGGGTTATGAAGCCAATCCATGTTGGGGCTGCACTGATTGGTTCAATTTTTATGATGATCGCGCTGGTCCAGGGGCAGCGGGGACTTATGCTGAATGTCGCGATTGCGATTGCCGTGATAGCGTTCGGTGTTCTGATGAGTTGGGCGCGGAAGCAGGGCTATCTGGTTGCACCACTCTATGTCTGCCACATTCTTCTGGCAGTGCTCTTTTACCTGTCTCTTGTTTCCGTCACACTGTTCCCGAATTTCTGAAAAAGACCAGAAACGGAAATGTCTCTGAAGGAGGCATTTCCGTTTTGTCGTGTCACGGAGTCTCGGGAGTTGGCTGAGGGCCAGTGTCATTGGCAACATGAAACTGCATGGCGTTGCCGGGGGGCGTCGTGGTGTAGGCGGTGGGTGTGTAGAATTTGACGCCTTCCTCTGCAAAACGGTTCGTCACGATACGGTTGAACTCGCGTTTGACTTTCCATTTCATCATGGGTGTCGTGCGGATGCTGCCGATCAAGGTTGCGCCGCCACTATCGCTCTGGTCCACGCCGAGATCTGTATAGTCAGACAGGATCATTGGGCCGAAGACCGGATCGGCGCGCATTTCCTTAACAGCTTTGGACATGATGGCTGAGACGCGTGGCAGATCTTCGGACAGGTCAAGCTGTTGCTTGATGACGATCTGGTTGTAACCACGGGCCGTATTGGCGATTGAAGATACGGATGAGAACGGGATGATGTGCAGATCACCCGTGATGTCACGCACTTTCACGGTTCGAATGGAAAGATTTTCCACAGTGCCTGAAACGCCGCCTGTGGTGACCCAGTCGCCAACCTGAATGGCGTCCTCCACCAGCATGAAGAAGCCGGTGATGAAGTCCTTCACAAGGCTCTGGGAGCCGAAGGCGATCGCTGCACCAAGAATACCGGCACCTGTCAGAAGCGGAGTGACATTGATCCCGATCTGGGACAGGGTCGTGACGGCGACGATGATGATGATGATGGCCAGAAGCACTGTACGGATGATTGGCAGAACCGTCCGGAGGCGTGTTGCGCGGGAGCGTTGACCGGATGTTTCGAAGGACGTCAGTTGGTGGTTGAGAACGAGATTGACCACTTCCCAGATAGCTGCAGCAACGGTGACGGCAATCAGCAGAGTCAGAACCGTGTCGGTCAGGCGTCGTCCCAACGCATTACGGATAAAGAAGCCAAAAGTTGGCAGCCCCCAGGCTTCCGTCATGGCTACGAGAGTCAGGAACAGAATGGCGCCCGTCAGAATGGCGCGTGCTGCGGGATAGTAGCGGTCTGCCCGCTTCTGGAGTTCGGGGAAGCGTTCTTCAAGCTGCGGGTTGACCCGAAAGAAACGGTCCTGAAGGCCATAGGCGAGAACGGCGCCAAGGCGGGAAAGCACCAGAACGGCAATGGTTGTTCCGGTTGTTTTCAGAATCCAGGCGTAGCCGCCCTGAAGATGGGCAGCCCAGACGATCCAGAGGGAAATATCCAGGAACATCGCTGGCACCCACCACAGCCGGGTAATGGCGGCAATGACGGTCCACATGCCGGTTTTCTTGCCAAGTGTGCTGGGTTGAAGGGCACGACTGACAATGTGCCGGATACGCCAGATAAAGGCGGCAATCAGGATATGCTCAACCAGAACCACCCCACGGATCATGGCGTCCGTACCGCGTGGGGTCAGATTGAATTGCGCTCCCAGTTCCGACAGGCAGATGACGATAGCGGGGGCCGCAACCAGAACATTCCACCAGCGGGTGACCATGAAGGCTGTAGGGTTGCTGGCGGGAAGAAGGCGAATGGTTGGTGAGCGGGGTGTGAATGCTGTTTCAACCAGAAGGTAAAGACCGCGGGCACCAGCGTAGGAATAGGCCAGTGTCAGGATAACGTTTGCTGTGCGGTCACTGATGGGCAGAACCCAAATGGAAGGAACGGTCACGGCTAAAAAAGCCAGAACTGGCACAGTTTTTAGAACGAGATGGAGGAAAGAATAGGGGATACGGGCCAGAAAGCGCAGGGTTTCCACCTGTCTGCGCTGGTCTTCCGCGCGGGTCTGGCTTGAATTGCTGGTGGGGGCTTCCGCTGTAATTTCCGCGTCTGTTTCGAGGGGCTGGCGAGCGTTGCGCGTTTCCTGTGCCTGTGCCTGCTGGGTGGTTGCCAGCAGCGGATTTCGGAGCATCAGCGCGACGACACGTTCTACGGCAAGCCCGCAGGCGATAACAATGAAGGCAATTCCGAAGGCATGGAGGATTGGCGCGCGTGTTTCGGGGGTAGAAAGCTGCGTGCGAAACCAGTGTCCAACGAGACCTAGATCTTTGAAGAGATTCAGAAAGTTGTGGACATACCCCATGGACTGGGTTCGGACACTGTTGAATCCGTTGCCGATTTCCGGGGAGACTTCCGGAAGTGTTTTCGTGTCTGTAGATGGCGCGCTGGCCGCAGGTGCTTCTTTGATGCCGCGAGCCATGAGGGACAGCGTGTGTGTGAAGGCGTCACGCTGCTTGGGGTCGTTCAGAACATTCAGGAGCTGTTGTGCTTCCTGCGCGGAGAGCGGAGCCGTTGTGGTGGCCTGAGGTGCAGTCTTGGTGGCTGGTGCTTCTGCGTGAGCCGAAGGGATCGCGAACAAAGCCGTCAGAAAGATCAGGAAGGCCATGAAGGAATGGTGGTTCCTTCGAAGGGGTGTCCATGACGGAGCGGGCCGTGAAGGGGAACACATCGCTCTGGAATGTCCTTGTATACCGTGGAGCCGGAGCAGTCCGGGGAAAGGGAAACGGGTGTGTCGCGTCTGCGCGCACCATTGTCAGCAGGAGTGCCACAGGACAGGGCCTTCTGTCCAAAACGTGATGCTCTATTCTGCTGCTTCCAGTGGATCTGTTGTGGTGCCAGCCAGACGCTCGTTTGCTTCAAGAGCTTCGAGGGCATCGGCATGGTCGATTCCCCAGAGATAAAGTTGCTCGATAGGCTCTACGAAAATTTTCCCGAGCGGTGTCAGGCTGTAGTCCACGTTTGGGGGCATGATCTGGTGGATCTGGCGGCTGACGAGTCCTTTGTCTTCCAGTTCTCGCAGGGTCTGGGTCATCATTTTTTTTGAGAGGCCCGGGATGCTGCGCTGAAGCTGTCCGGGGCGGGAATGGCCACCCAGAAGATGCAGCGTGTGAAGGATCATGGTGGTCCATTTTCCGCTGAAAAGTCTCAAAACTCTTCTTGGGGCGCAGTCTTCGTCGAAGGGGGCCTGTCGGTAGTGTGCGGGCAGCGAACGGGTCATTTTATGGGAACCTTTTGGTATCCAGGGCACAATACGGTGCCGTCTGGAAGTCTATTCGCCAAGGGGTCAAATGGAGGGGCGAACCACTTTTCCGGAGAGGAGACCCTGATGTCCCGGATTGCTCTTGTTGTTGGATCGACAGGTATTGTCGGTCAAAATCTGGCTGCCCGTCTCGTGGCAGAAGGCTGGACGGTCTATGGGCTGGCCCGTCGTCCCCGGCATGACATGGCGGGTGTTCTGCCGATTGCGGCGGATCTGCTGGATCTGCAAAATCTGAAATTGGCCCTGAAGACTTTGACGCCTACGCATGTTTTCTTCTGCTCCTGGCTTAGACAGGAGACGGAAGAAGAGAATTGCCGGGTCAATTCAGCGATGGTCCGGAATGTGTTTGAGGCCCTTCATGCTCCGGAAAAGCTGGAACATGCAGCGCTGACAACTGGTATGAAGCACTATCTTGGCCCCTTTGAGGCTTATGCTTCCGGTGAACCTCCTCAGACGCCTTTTCGTGAAGAGATGCCACGCCTTCCGCTGGCGAATTTCTATTACGATCAGGAAGACGTGCTGTATGCGGCGGCAGAGAAATATGGCTTCTCCTGGAGCGTGCATCGTCCGCACACTATTATCGGCTATGCGGTCGGGAATGCGATGAACATGGGCAGCACGCTGGCCGTTTATGCGACGATCTGCCGTGAAACAAGGCGCCCGTTTGTCTTCCCGGGTTCCGATGTTCAGTGGAACAGCCTGACCGATCTGACAGATGCGCGTCAGTTGGCGCGACAGCTGCTCTGGGCTTCGACGTCTGAAGGCGGCCGTAATGAGGCGTTCAATGTCGTTAATGGAGATGTGTTCCGTTGGAAGTGGCTCTGGCCACGTTTGGCGGCCTGGTTCGGGCTGGAAGCAGCGCCTTATCCGGGTCATGCGACATCTCTTGAAGACATCCTGTCTCAGGATGGAGAACTCTGGGCGCAGATCAGTGAGACGTATGGACTGGCTGAGGGGCGGATGGATCGCCTTGTTTCCGCCTGGCACACGGATGCGGATCTGGGGCGGCCTGTCGAGTGTGTGACGGATCTTTCCAAGAGCCGTCTGGCGGGGTTTGAGGGGTGGCAATACACGCCGGACTCGTTCTTCGATCTGTTCGAACGTTTGCGGGTTGAAAAACTGATTCCCTGAGGGAGACGACGTAAAACAGGATTTAATTGGTCCTGTTTTACGAAAAGGCGCTGTTTTCTCTGACACAGAGTGTTATGCAGGCTGTCCTGTTTTATCCTGAGGGAATGAGACTGCCTTGCGTCGCGTATTAAGTCTGTTGGCCCTGCTAGCGGTAGGGATATGTGGTCTGGGAACCAGTGAGCCGTCTTTTGCGGCAGAAAGCCCTGCGGTGGCTTCTGCCAATGATACGGCAACGCTGGTCACGGACAGGGATGCCGTTGGTCCGGATCAGAAGCTGCGGGTTGGGTTGAGACTTCAGCTCAAGCCCGGCTGGCACACATACTGGCTCAATCCCGGCGATGCAGGCGACACACCGACACTCGATGTGACGGCGCAGGGCAGCGCGACCGGCAAGACATCCACGATTCACTGGCCGATGCCTGTGCGTCTGAGCGAGGGCGGTCTTATGTCCTACGCTTATGTCGGAGATGTGTTGCTGCCTGCCGATCTGGCCCTGCAGGGGACAGGACCAACGACGCTGCACGCCCATGCTGAATGGCTTGTCTGCGCGGAAGTCTGCATTCCCGAAAGTGGTGACTTCACGTTAAATCTTCCCGCTGCGGAAGGGGCGGCCCCTTCTGGGGCACAGGCGGGTCTGTTTCAGGCTGTTGATGCGAAGATGCCAATTCCGTCCCCGTTCGAGGCGAAAGTGTCTGCGGATGGACTTTTGACGCTGGAGGGCAAAGGTCTGTCTTCTGCGGCGGTTTCCGATGCGTGGTTCCTGCCTGCTGAGGGAGGGGTAATCGATCAGGTCGCATCTCAGCCTTTCAAGGTGAAAGACGGACTGCTGTCCTTGCAGTTGAAATTCCTGAAGACGGCTCATCGTGATCAGCCCCTTAAAGGGTTGGTCGTTCTGAAAGATGAGGCGGGACAGGAAAGTCCGATCGAAATTTCAGCAAGTCAAACAGTTGGTGCGGTTGCGGCCGTTCCGAACACTTCGTCCGCGCCTGTGTCTGCGGATGCCGTTCCGACAGGTGCAGGTTGGTTACGGGTTCTGGCTTTTGCTTTCATCGGTGGCCTGATCCTGAACCTCATGCCCTGTGTCTTCCCGGTTCTGGCCATGAAAGCCCTGTCTCTGGCCAGAATGGGCGGAGTAGGGCGAAGTGTGCATCTTCAGAGCGCGTTCTTTTACACGCTGGGCGTAACAGGGGCTTTCGCGGCTCTTGGGATCGTCATGATCGGGCTGCGCATTGCAGGGTCTGCGGCGGGGTGGGGTTTCCAGTTCCAGTCTGCCGGGTTTGTGGTGGGTGTTTGCTGGTTGCTGTTCGGCATGGCGCTCAATCTGCTGGGCGTTTTTGAAATCAGTGCAGGGCGTCTGGCGCAGTTGCATCCTCATGGCGCAGGTCATGCGGGTGATATGCTGACGGGCCTTCTGGCTGTGATTGTTGCAACACCTTGTACCGCACCATTTATGGGCGTTGCCATTGCAGGAGCCCTGGGCGGACCGCCTTTGATGGGGCTTCTCGTGTTCCTGTCGATGGGGCTTGGTTTGGCCGCGCCTTATGTTCTTGTGGCGAGCGTTCCGGGGTTGGCCTCCCGGATGCCGAAGCCGGGGGCCTGGATGGGTGTGTTGAAACAGGCTTTGGCCTTCCCGCTGCTTGCGACCTGTGTGTGGCTTCTGTGGGTTGCGACGATCGAGCGTGGCACGAATTTCGTTGTGGTTGCTGGCGGTGGGTTGGTGCTGCTGGGTTTTGCCGCCTGGATTTATGGAATGGGGCAGCATCGGGCGATGCGTGAAGGTGGGCGCGGAACGGTCCTGTTCTGCCGGGTTGTGGCTGTGCTGTGCATGGTTGTCTGCGGGGGTGTCCTGGCGCGGAGTCTGGCCGAGCCGGTTTCCGCTGCTTCGACGACAATGACTTCTGCGGATAATCTTATTCAGCCGTTTTCGGACAAGGCCCTTGCTGATCTGAGGACTGACGGAAAGCCTGTCTTTGTGGATATGACAGCGTCCTGGTGCATCACCTGTATGGTGAACGAGCGTGTGGCTTTGGATACTGCATCCGTTCGTCAGGCGTTTTCCGAACGGCATGTTGCTTATCTCAAAGGAGACTGGACGAACCGGGACGCCGGTATTTCGGCCTATCTGAAGGCTCATGGACGGGATGGCGTGCCACTGTATGTGTATTATCCGCCGAAGCATGGTGCGGAAGTTGTTCTGCCCCAGATCCTGACGCCGCGTATGGTTCTGGATATTATTGGTCACTGATTGCTCGGTTGGGATCAGTAACGGGAAAAGCCCTGCTTTCTTCGGGAGCAGGGCTTTTTTGTGGTTTAGCGGTTGGTGTGACGCGGGTCGTCCTGCGGGTTGACGTAGGTCATGGTGAATGGACCTGTGCCAGAGACCTGCACGATGGCCCCCTGGGTTCCGGCTTTAAGCGCATGAGGGACATTGGGAGGGAGATGAACGAAGCCGCCTGCCGTTAGAACCTTGTCCTGATCTGTTGTGATCGCTGGACCGATATAGTGGTGGATACTGCCGCCGATAACAGTCAGCATTTCGTCCATATTGTGAGTATGGGGCGGGATGACAGATCCTGCCGGAATCATGACGCGCAGGGTGAATGGTCCAGCCTTATCAGCGGAGCCATAGAGGAAAGACATGCGCGTTCCGCTTGGGAACATGGGCGGTGCTGGTTGCCAAGCTACGGCGTCGGCGCCCGGAATGATGCGAACGTCGTTGCCCGTCTGCGCGAGGGCGGAGCCTCCTGCCAGAGTACAGATCAAGGCTGCGGCAGAGAGTGTCCTGAAGGAAAACATTGTCTGTTCCTCATGTATGCTGGCGTGTGCCTGTCGCTCCTAACGCGGAGGCTGACCTGCCGTTCAGCGTGATGAGGTGTTATGTTTCCAATGGCGCCAGGAATGTTTTTTCGACCTCGGCAATGACCAACCGTGCGGCGCCGGAAAGCTGGCGGGCCTGATCGACGCAAAGAGCGAGCGTCAGGGGGGAGACATCCCGGTTAGAAATGGGAACGAACGCCAGTTCGCCGCTTGTTACTTCTTTCATGACGTCCAGCATGCTGAGAATTCCCAATCCCACACCTTCCAGAACCAGAGACTTGATCATCTGGATATTGTCGGACGCGGCGACCGGTTGAACGCTGACATTGCTGTCGATTTCCAGAATTTCGATTTGTCTTTGCAGGGCGAGTGGCTGCTGAGGCATGACCATCGGATATTCTGCACAGATGCTAAATCGTGCGCTTTTTTGTTGAGCGACCGGATGATCTGGCAGGCATATGAAGCCTAGCGGGTAGTCGATATGGGTTCGAACCAGCAGGCCACGGGCCTGTGTGGGGTTGAGGAGGAGTGCGAAGTCCACTTCTCCACTGATGAGTGCCTGTTGAATGACAGCGTTGTCCAGAACATGCGTGCAGATTGTAATGCCGGGGTGGCTTTTGCGCAGGTCTTTCAGGATGCGCGGGAGGAAGCCGGTCGTCAGAGCATCTGGCAGGGCAATATCGACTTGGCCACGTCTTAATCCGCGCATGTCTTCAAGCTGTGTGCGGACTTCCTGCATTTCCCGCATCCATTGTTTGCCGTTTGTATAGAGAAGCTCGCCGGCGGCTGTCAGGCGCAGGCCGCTGGGCAGGCGCTCGAAAAGCGGGGTGCCGAGAGCTTCCTCACCGTGAAGGATCTGCCGGTCGATGGCAGATGCCGCGATCCGGAGATGTTCGGAGGCCTTCCGGATCGAGCCGTATTGGGCAACGGACAGGAAGTAACGGAGGAAGCGTGAAAAAACCGGCATGGAGATACGCTCTTTTTTCGAGAACGGCAGGGACGTTTTTCTGAGATATACGAGAATACCCCTCTATGAAACTCTTCAGAGAGGCAGGTGAAGCCTGTCATTTTGACACAGGAAGAAACTCTGGTCATTTTTTATGAAAGACCACGATCCTGTGCCTGTTCTTTAGGATAAGATGCTCATGACACGTTCTCCTTCCCCGACTGACGGCTTGGCCACCCTTTCGGCGCAGGTTCATGAGGATCTGGCGAAGATCAGGTATGCGACGGGAAACTGGAATATTCCGGTTCAGAAAGATGGCGAAGACGTTCTGGACGTTGCCATTATCGGCGGCGGGCAGGGCGGTCAGACGGCCTGTTTCGGGTTGCGTCGTCAGGGTGTGACGAATGTGCAGATTTTCGAGCGGGCATCGAAGGGTGGGGAAGGCCCGTGGGTGACGTTTGCCCGGATGATTACGCTACGGACGCCAAAACACGTCACGGGGCCGGATCTGGGTATTCCCAATCTGACGCCGCAGTCCTGGTATGAAGCGCGGTATGGCAAGGAGGCCTGGCAGTCGCTCGACAAGATTTCGCGGCACGACTGGCAGTCTTATCTGGATTGGGTGCGTGATACGCTTGAGCTGCCGGTCGTCAACGATCAGGAACTGGTACATGTGGAATGGAAAGACGGTTTGCTGCGTCTGACATTCCGGAATGCTGCCGGTGTCGAGACAAAGCGCTGGGCGCGTCGGATGGTTCTGGCTACGGGGATTGATGGTGGTGGCACATGGTTTGTCCCGCCGTTTATTTCGAAGAACCTTCCGAAGTCGGTTTATGCTCATACGCATGAAGATATTGATTTCGCAGCCCTGAAGGGTAAGCGGATCGGCGTTCTGGGTGCTGGTGCGTCTGCTTTTGACAATGCTGCGACGGCGTTGGAATCCGGTGTGGGGCGTGTGGATTTGTGTCTGCGCCGTACGAAAATTCCAGCGATCAACCCGTATCGCTGGATGGAAAATGCAGGCTTTCTTGCACATTTTTCAGAACTGCCGGACCTGACCCGCTGGCGCTTCATGCGCTGCATCTACAATCTAAACCAGCCGCCGCCGCAGGATACGTTCTGGCGCTGCCGCAAGCATGAGAATTTCGCTTTCCATCCGGGTGCGCCCTGGACGTCTGCGCGGATGGACGGTGACGAGGTCGTGATGGAAACACCCAATGGCGAGATGCGCTTCGACTTCCTTATTATCGGAACAGGCTTCTCGATTGATCTGAAGCATCGTCCGGAGACACAGGATTTTGCGGATTCCGTGATGCTGTGGAGCGATCATTTTACGCCGCCGGAAGGAGAGGAAAGCACGCTTCTGTCCAGCCATCCGTATCTGGGCCAGCGTTTCCAGTTTTTGCCAAAAGATCCGGCCGATCCGAAGGCACCGATGCTGGCGGCAATCTACAACTTTACGTTTGCATCCATGCCCAGCATGGGTCTTTCAGGGGCGTCCATCAGTGGTATGCGCTTTGGCGTTGAGAAGCTGACACGCGGTATTGCGCGTGATCTGTTTGTTGAGGATGGCGAGAAGCATCTGGAGAGTCTGCTGTCCTATGACACGGAAGAACTGATTAGCCTTGATCCGCCAACGGTTTGATGAGGCAGCACAGATGAGCACGAATACCTATCCCCGTGACATGATTGGTTATGGCAGAACGCCGCCTGATCCGAAGTGGCCAAATGGTGCAAGGATCGCGGTTCAGTTCGTCATCAACTATGAAGAGGGTGCTGAAAACTCGGTTCTGCATGGAGATGCAGGGTCTGAGGCTTTCTTGTCTGAAATGGTCGGGACGAAATCCATCGTTGGCGCGCGTTGTGCGCAGATGGAAAGCCTTTACGAGTACGGGAGTCGCGCTGGATTCTGGCGTTTGCATCGCTTGTTTGAAAAGGCTGGCATGACCACAACCGTGTTCGGTGTTGCCAAGGCTTTGGCGCGCAATCCGGATGCGGTGGCGGCCATGAAGGAAAGCGGCTGGGAAATTGCCACGCACGGTCTGCGCTGGATTGATTATCAGGATTTCCCGGAAGACGTGGAGCGCGAGCATATCCGTGAGGCGATTGCGCTTCATACCGAAGTGGTCGGGGAGCGTCCGTTGGGGTGGTATCAGGGCCGTACCAGCCCGAACACTGCCCGCCTAGTCGTGGAAGACGGCGGCTTTGTTTACGATGCCGATTCTTATGCGGATGATCTGCCGTACTATGATCGTACCCATGGCAAGCCGCAGTTGATCGTGCCTTACACGCTTGATGCAAATGACATGAAGTTTGCGGCGCTCAATGGTTTTACCGAGGGCGAGCAGTTCTTCCGGTATCTGCGGGATGCGTTTGACATGCTGTATGCGGAAGGGGGGCGTATGATGTCCATTGGGCTGCATTGCCGCCTGGCCGGTAAGCCTGCGCGTGCACTGGCGCTTCAGCGTTTTTTGGAACATGTGGCGTCCCATGAGGATGTCTGGGTTGCGTCCCGGCTTGATATTGCCCGGCACTGGATGAGTGTGCATCCGGCATGAAGATTTCTGATGTGAATGGTCTGACGCCGGATGTTTTCGTCCAGACGTTTGGTGGACTTTACGAGCATTCGCCCTGGGTGGCTGAAGGGGCTCTGGCAGCGCGGCCATTTGCGGATGTGGACGCCATGCTTGCGACGTTTTCTGACGTTGTGCGGAATGCGGGCGAGGAGGCTCAGTTGGCACTGGTTCGGGCGCATCCTGAGCTTGGGCATCGCGCGGGAATTGACCCGGATCTGACCGCGGAGTCCGCATCCGAGCAGGCCTCTGCCGGGCTGGATCGTCTGACGCCTGTGGAATACGAGCGCTTCAAGACGCTGAATGCGGCCTATGGGAAGGCTTTTTCCATGCCGTTTGTGATCTGCGTGCGCAAAGTTGCAGCGCCGGGTCAGGTGGCGAAGACGGTCATCATGGATGAAATGGAACGTCGTCTGGGCGGGACGCCCGAGGCGGAGCTGAAGGAAGCCCTCTCGCAGATTGATGCGATTGCAGGGTTGAGACTGAAAGATCTGGTGACATCATGAGCTCATTATCCACGCATATTCTGGATACAGTTTCGGGTCGTCCGGCGGCTGGGGTGGCTTTCCGTCTTTTTCAGGAAGACGCTGTTCTTTTCGAAGGCGTGACGGACCACGATGGGCGCTGTCCTGCTTTGCGGGAGATCCCGCTGGAGCGCGGCACCTATCGTCTGGAGTTCGAGATTGGTGCGTATTTCCGGGCGGCGGGGCATGTGCTGTCTGATCCGCCTTTTCTGGATGTTGTCCCGATTGTGTTCGGTCTGGGGGAGGGCGTGCATGCGCATGTTCCTCTGCTTGCTGCGCCATACGGATATTCCACCTACCGTGGAAGTTGAGATCTGATGGCCTCTGATTCTTCTGCGGTGCATCCGGTTGATGAGAAGCTTCCGCTCTGGCGTCTGGGGGCTTATGGTTTCCAGCATATTCTTGCGTTTTATTCAGCCGCGGTGATTGTGCCGATCCTTGTGGCGGGGGCTTTGCATTTGCCACAGGAAACGCTGATTCATCTGATTGATGCGGACCTTTTTACCTGTGGGATTGCGTCTCTGTTGCAGTCTGTCGGGTTTGGTCCGGTGGGTGTTCGTTTGCCTCTGTTGCAGGGAGTAACGTTTACGGCGGTTGGGCCGATGATCGCCATTGGCTCTGCTGTTGGTGGTGGAACACCAGGGCTGCTGTCGATCTATGGGGCTGTCATAGTTGCGGGTATTGTGACGCTGCTGCTAGCGCCGCATTTTGCAAAACTTGTTCGATTTTTTCCGCCTGTGGTGACGGGGTCGATCATTCTCGTGATTGGTCTGGCGCTTCTTCCGGTAGCCGCGAATGACATCGTATCCGGCCATGGTCCCGGTCTGGTGCAGGATCGGGTTCCGCTACGGAGTTTATGCTACGGGTTGGGGACGTTGGCGAGCATTCTGGTCGTGCAACGTGTGTTCCGCGGATTTATTTCAACAATTGCCGTGTTGATCGGGCTTTGTATAGGGACGTTGGCAGCCTGGCTGATGGGGGATGCGCATTTTGGGGGTGTAGCGTCTGCGCCGCTCGTGTCCATTACGCAGCCGTTTTTTTTCGGGACGCCGGTTTTCCATATCGTACCTATCCTCTCCATGGTGATCGTTATGGTCATCACCATGGTGGAGACGATCGGCAATGTTTATGCGACGGGTGAAATCGTTGGGAAAACCATTACCCGCGAGGATATTGCGCGGACGCTGCGGGCTGATGGGATTGCAACGCTGCTAGGCGGGGTCTTCAATTCTTTTCCCTATACCTGCTTTGCGGAAAATGTCGGTCTGGTTCGGATGACGGGCGTAAAAAGTCGCTGGGTTGTGGCGTCTGCGGCTGTCATCATGATGCTGCTGGGGTGCCTGCCAAAGCTCGGGGCAATTGTGGCGGCTGTTCCATCACCTGTGCTGGGTGGCGCGGCGCTGGCGATGTTTGCGACGGTGGCGGTTGTTGGCGTGCAGACGCTGACGCGGGTGGATTTCAACCGTCAAAGCAATGTCATTATTGTTGGAACCAGTATCGGTCTTGGAATGTTGGCGACAGCGCAGCCCCATATTTCGGATACGTTCCCAGTCTGGGCACAGATCGTGTTCGGAAGCGGGATTACGCTTGGAGCACTGTCAGCGATTTTCCTGAATCTGCTGTTCAATGTTCGACGGACATTGGCCATTGATCCGGATGCTGAGATTGTTCCAGCAGACTTGCCGGATGAGCGTATTCTTATGGGATTGTCTGTTGAGGATTGAGAAAGGGGAGAACTCCGCTTTCTCAGGTGGCTTGGCATGATTGTCGGCCGGGAATCAGTTCCGGATATGGAGTTTCTGTCCAGCGACATAGGTCGCCTGCACGCTTCGATCGTCGCCCAGCATGGTCAGGGCGAACAGAATGTCTGACAGGTTTTCGGCTGTCTGGGTTCGGATTTTTCCTAAAGGTGTGGCCGTAGGGTCAAACACGCAAAGGTCAGCATGCAGGCCGGGCCTGATGGCGCCGATCTGGTTGTCCAACCCAAGGGACTGGGCACCGCCTGCTGTGGCTAGCCAGAGACCCTGTGCGGGATGCAGCTTTGTTTCCAGGCCTTGCGCGACTTTATAGCCGTCTGACAGCACCTGAAGTAGCGACAGGGAAGGGCCCGCTCCTACGTCGCTTCCAAGCCCGATTTTGATGCGGCGTTCCGGTTTTAGGGCTTTGAACAGTGGAAAAGATCCACTTCCAAGGAATTGGTTCGAGCCTGGGCAATGAGCGATTGAACAGCCTGTATCATAACAGCGCTGAAAGTCCTTTTCATGAGCGTGTACGCAATGTGCCAGAATAGCGCGTGGGCGTAGCAGGCCAGCTTTATCGTATACATCCAGATAGGATGTCCGGTTTGGGAACAGTTCTTTAACCCATTTGATTTCAGACTGGTTTTCCAGCAGGTGGGTCTGCATGAACAGATCGGACTGTGTGGCCAGAAGCGAGCCTGCCAGCTCAAGTTGTTCAGGCGTGCTGGTCGGAGCAAAACGGGGCGTTACGGCGTAGAGCTGACGTCCACGACCATGCCAGCGTTCTATAAGGGCGGCGGACTGGTCGTAGCCTGATTGGGCTGTATCTCGCAGATTGTCTGGAGCGTTCCGGTCCATCAGGACTTTCCCTGCGATCATGCAGGTGTTGAGGCGTTCGGATTCTTCGAAGAAGGCGTCTACGGACTCTGGGTGAACCGTGCAGTACACAGCTGCAGTCGTGGTGCCGACGCGAAGGAGTTCCTTCAGGAAGATTCGGGCGACTTTACGAGCATAGGTGATGTCGGCGTAACGGGCTTCGGCAGGGAAAACGTAGGTTTCCAACCATTCGAGAAGCTGCTCGCCATAGGAGGCGATGACAGGAAGCTGCGGGTAATGGACGTGAGTGTCCACCATCCCGGCGGAAATCAGACAGTCTGGATAATGATCGACCATGACATCATCTGGAAGTTGATCTTTCAGATCATTCCAGGCGCCTGCTGCAGTAATGATTCCGCCGGTGCACAGGATCAGACCGTCAGACTGATAGGTAACAGCATTCATGGGGTCGACCGTGAACGGGTCTGCGTGGAATGTCAGGAAAGGGCCGCGGATGGCAGTATGATCGGTCATAATGGTTCTCCTATCGCACAGCATTTCAGATCAGGAAACGATTGCGAGGGAGTCGGGTGATTTCATGTGATGGCCTGGATATTGTGCAGGGGTATTCCAGTTTCCTTGGATATGGTTTTCTGAAACAAATGAATTGGTACCGGATATTTATTTTTTAGAGCAGGTTCTTTTGACGTTGCAGTACAAAAAATGAATTTTCTGTTGTGAAATTTTCAGTCATTTTAAGGGGGCCTTGACTGATGCCTGATGTGCTTCCTGTGCCTGCGGAGATGTCGGCACTTACGTCTTCAGCTGTAACCGTTCTCTCTGTAGGCGGAGCGGCAGAGAAAAGTCCGTATTTTGCAGTGTCTCCTTTTCCTGTCGTCGAAGGTGGTCAGGGCGTGCGCTTTGACTTCAATGACGGTGCGCGGGTCATGGTGCCTGACATCGCGCCTGAGATTGGTCAGTGGCATGTTCGGCTTTCGGATTATGCCACGGGTAATATTCTGTTCGATGCCCGTCTCAAGGGCGGAATGGTGGCTTCGACCAAGAAGTTTTTCGTCCCGTTCCTGATTGAAGTCTGGCTGGAAAAGCCGGATGGAGTGCGCGAAGACGTGCTGCATCACGAGTTGTCTCTGGAAGGGAAGCCTGTGCTGGTGCAGCTTCCCGTTGGCACGCTTGGCGACACCATTGCCTGGTTGCCTGCGGTTCTGCGACTGGCGCAGGAAAGTGGCGCCAAGGTGACGTGTTCTGTTGCGGACGTGATCCTACCGCTCGTCAAGGAAGCTAACCCGGACATCAGGCTTGTCGGTCATGATGCGGCCAAGGCGAACAAGGATTTCACGGCGGGATTCTACGCAAGCTACAATATCGGTCTGTTCTTTACAGACACCGAGTTCACGCATCAGCCGACGGATTTCCGTCATGTCGGCCTGCATAGGACGGCGGCCTATATTCTGGGGGTTAATCCTTGGGATGATAGTCCGCCACCCATCACGATTCAGGATGGCGATACGCCTCCTATCGAGGGGCCGTATGTTGTCATTGCCACACAGGCCAGTACGCAGTGCAAATACTGGAACAACCCGGCAGGCTGGCAGGAGGTCATCGCGTTTCTGAAGGCTTCAGGGTATCGCGTGATCTGCATTGATCAGAAGACGTTTCATGGGACGGGGTATGTGTACAATCATATTCCTCATGGAGCCGAGGATGAGACGGGGAACCGGCCGTTGGCAGAGCGGGCGCGCTGGTTGAAGCATGCGAGTTTCTTCATTGGCCTCTCCAGCGGTCTGGCATGGCTGGCGCATGCGGCAGGGACGCCGGTTGTGATGATTTCCGGTTTCACGCATCCGGACAACGAGTTTGCCACGCCGTACCGCATCATCAACTGGCACACCTGCAATTCCTGCTGGAATGACCCGAAGCATCAGTTTGATCATCAGGATTTCTTCTGGTGTCCACGGCATAAAGGAACTGACCGGCAGTTTGAATGTACCCGTCTGATCACAGGCGCGCAGGTTATCCATACTCTCAAACGTCTGATCAAGGATAAGGCGTTGCCGATGATGGAGGCGACTGCCTGACCGAGACAATCAGGAGTTTTCTGGAATTGGAGACGAGAGCCTGATATTGGCGGGGCGTATTGTCACCTGATCGTGGGTCTGCCTGCGGTCGCAGAGCTGGATGGTCGCCTCCCGTGTCTGATGTCCTTCCGCCGATCCGTATCGTCGCGCTTTATAATTTTACGCCGTTCCAGGATGTTTCCGCTTTGCGGGAGCCTTTACAGCAGGTGTGCGATCAGGAGGGGATCAAGGGTATTCTGTTGCTGGCCCCGGAAGGTATTAATGGCACCATTGCGGGTTCTGATGAGGGCATGGAGCGTGTGCTGGAGCATATCCGCGCTCTGCCGGGTTGTGAGGAATTGGAGATCAAGGAATCCCGCGCTCCCGAACTGCCATTCCGGCGCATGAAGGTACGGCTCAAGAAAGAGATCGTCACCATGGGGCAGCCTAATATCGATCCTCGCAAGGATGTTGGGCAGTATCTTGATCCTGCTGAATGGAACGCGTTGATCTCCGATCCGGAGACAATCATCATTGATACGCGCAATGATTACGAAGTGGCGATTGGGACGTTCAAGGGAGCCGAAGATCCCAAGACGCGGTCATTCAGGGAGTTTCCGGAGTGGTTCCGCAACCGTCGCAAAGAGCTTGAGGCAAAGGGCAAAGTGCCGAAGATTGCCATGTTCTGCACTGGGGGTATCCGTTGCGAGAAGTCCACGTCTTTTGTGAAAGCCGAAGGGCTGGATGAGGTTTATCATCTTAAGGGCGGGATTCTGAAATATCTGGAGACTGTTCCTGAAGAGGAAAGCCTCTGGGAAGGCGAATGCTTCGTGTTCGATCAGCGTGTTTCAGTGAAACATGGTCTGGAAATTGGCAGTTACGATGTCTGTCATGCCTGCCGTCGTCCTGTCAGCGAAAAGGACAAGGCGTCTCCGTGGTTTGTACAGGGCGTGTCCTGTCCGCATTGTCATAATGAGCGTACGGAAGAACAGCGTCAGCGCTATGCCTCGCGCGAACGTCAGGAGATGCTGGCGCGGAAGCGTGGAACGGAGCATCTGGGTTCCTGAGGCCATTACGGAGATGACAAACCGTTAGAGTTGCAAAGACGACGGCTGAACGACTTGACCTGTTCACGCTTCTGCTGATTTTTCTGAATTCGTAATGAAAACGGCTGAGGCGGTGTGATGGTGAAGATGTTTCGTTGGGCTGGACTGGTTTGTGCCGGGATGATGGCGCTTCCCGCCGTAGCATTTGCACAGAAGCCCTGGCCTGTCCGGGTTGTGGTTGTGACGACCTTCGAGAAGGGTGCGGATACCGGCGATCAGCCAGGGGAGCTTCAGCTCTGGGCCGAGCGGGAACATTTGACGGAACATGTGGCGTTTCCGGGGGGCGTACATGATATTCTCACCAATCCGGAACATACCGAAATTGCGATTGTGACGGGGATGACGCTGGTGAATGCCGGGCCATCCATTATGGCGCTGGGCATGGACCCGCGGTTTGATCTGACGAAAGCGTACTGGCTGGTGGCCGGTATTGCCGGGGCTGATCCACAGGTCATGTCCGTTGGGTCAGCAGCGTGGGCGCGGTATGTTGTGAATGATGTGGCGCAGTCCATTGATATGCGTGAAGTGCCGAAAGACTGGCCTTACGGCGTTTATGCGGCTGGCGCGGTGCGGCCTGGAACGCTTGAGGGGTCGGATCAGGAGCATGGGCCGAATGCAGGGTACCCGATTATCTTTTCACTGAATGCTGGGCTTTCGCACTGGGCGTGGGAGCGCACGCAGACGGTGAAGCTTATGAATACGCCGGAAATGCGGGCTTATTCCAAGGGATGGGCCGAGTATCCCGCTGCGTTGAAAGCGCCTTCCGTTATTCAGGGAGACAGTTTTGCGTCGGATCTTTACTGGCATGGGCATTATCTGAACCAGTACGCGCGGGACTGGGTGAAGATGTTCACGAACGCTCAGGGCGTGTTCGCCATGAGTAACATGGAGGATTCCGCGATTGCATCAGCGATGGTGCGTCTGGACCGGATGAAGAAAGCAGATTTCCAGCGGTTGATGGTTCTCCGCACGGCGTCCAACTACACGCTGCCGCCAAAGGGGCGGAAGGCGTATGAGACTGTATCGGAAGAGTATTCGGGCGATGGTCTGCCCGCTTATGAAGCGGCATGGCGTGTGGGAAGTGTTGTTGTGCATGAACTGGCGGGACACTGGTCGGTCTATGAAGACCATGTTCCGGGTCATGTTCCCTGATGCAGGATACAGGCGTGCAGGGGGAGCAGAATGTGGCATTTCCGATCAGTGGGAGGATTGCATTCCGCTATGCCTTGATCGGGCTTCTGCTCTCTGTTCCGCTGCATGTCTTGATAGACTGGGCTGGGTGGCAGCCTGAACATTCTGACACCGATCTTAATCCAGTCGCGCTGGTTCTATCAGCCGTTTTGCTGGCGCCTGTTGTCGAGACCTTTCTGAACTTCTGGATTCCCATTTGGATTGTGGACAGACTGTTTGGTAGGAAAGCTTTTGCGCCCGGTTTGGCGTGGATTGCGTGTGTGGGGCCTTTTGTGTGGGCCCATTACGGTGGGGCTCATTTTCATCGCAGTTTTTTGACCGCGCTTTGTACGGGCGTAGTTGGTGGAACTTGCCTTTATCTCTGCTACCGGCGTGCCGAGGTGACAGAAGGGGTTAGTCCGTTCTGGACTACGGCCCTTTGTCATGGCCTCTTCAATGGGCTTGTGTTTCTGGCGGCTGGGCTATTGATGGTGCTCGGGGTTGGGTAATCGGCTCTTTCCCGTGGGAGAGAGCCGGACCATTCCCATCATGCAGGCGTTTTCGTCTTTTTTGGTCGGCCTCGGGTTGGCTTCTCTGCTGTCAGTTTGGTTTTGGCCTTTCGGGGCGGTAGAGCGTCGATCATGTTCTGAGCCGTAATGACTGCGGTTGTGACGCGTGGCTGGCGGACGTCAGGCGCGTTCAGGAGGGGGGCGAGGAAGCGCCCAGTGTGACTGGCTTTGCAAGCCGCGATATCTTCCGGTGTTCCGGCTGCAACGATATTGCCGCCACCGTCTCCACCTTCCGGTCCGATGTCGATCAGCCAGTCTGCCGTTTTGATGACTTCCAGATTGTGTTCGATGACCAGAACAGTGTTGCCCTGATCGACGAGTGCGTGAAGTACTTCAAGCAGCTTGCGAACGTCTTCCGTATGCAGGCCGGTCGTTGGCTCATCGAGGATGTAGAGCGTACGGCCGGTTGCGCGTTTGGCGAGTTCCTTGGAGAGTTTGACGCGCTGGGCTTCACCGCCTGAAAGCGTTGTTGCCTGCTGGCCGAGAGCGACATAGCCTAGGCCGACCTGCTGGAGAATAGCCAGACGATCACGTATTTTCGGGACGGCCTGAAAGAAAGGCAGTGCTTCGTCCACCGTCATGGCCAGCACGTCTGCGATGGAGTTGCCGCGGAACTTTACTTCCAGTGTTTCACGGTTATAGCGCGCACCCTTGCAGGTGTCGCAGGTGACGAACACGTCCGGCAGGAAGTGCATTTCGATTTTCAGGACGCCATCGCCCTGACAGGCTTCGCAACGGCCGCCCTTCACATTGAAGGAGAAGCGGCCGGGTTTGTAGCCGCGCGCTTTGGATTCCGGCAGTTCGGCAAACCAGTCCCGGATGGGAGCGAACAGGTCTGTATAGGTGGCAGGATTGGAGCGCGGTGTACGCCCGATGGGGGACTGGTCGATTTCGATGATCTTGTCGAGATTGTCCACGCCTTCCAGCCGGTCATAGGGCAGCGGGGACTGGCTCGACTTCATGAGCTGTCGGGACAGAGCCTTGTAGAGCGTATCAACAACCAGCGTAGACTTGCCGCCGCCTGATACGCCCGTTACGGCGATGAATGTGCCGAGTGGGAAATCGACGGTCAGGTTTTTGAGGTTGTTGCCCTTGGCGCCGACGAGAGTGAGCGTTTTGTCAGAGGTGCGACGGTTTTCCGGGACGGGGATGAATTTCCGGCCTGACAGGTAGGCGCCCGTCAGGCTGTCCTTGTTCTTGGCCACTTCTTTGGGGGTGCCTGTGGCGATGACGTTTCCGCCCCGCGTGCCGGCACCCGGCCCCATGTCGATCAGATAGTCGGCAGCCCTGATGGCGTCTTCGTCATGTTCGACGACGATGACGGTGTTCCCGAGGCGTTTGAGGCGCTCCAGCGTGCCGAGCAGGCGCTCGTTGTCGCGTTGGTGCAGGCCGATGGAGGGTTCATCCAGCACATACAGGACGCCCGTCAGGCCGGAGCCGATCTGGGAAGCCAGACGGATGCGCTGGCTTTCACCGCCGGACAGCGTGGCCGATCCTCGGGAAAGCGTGAGGTAGTCCAGCCCCACATCGTCGAGGAAGTGCAGGCGGTCCGTGATTTCGCGGAGGATGCGGCGGGCGATTTCGGCCCGCTGAGGTGTCAGGGTTGCTTCGACGCCCGAGAACCAGTCGAGGGCCTTGCGGATCTGCATGTCCGAGGCTTCGGCGATGTTCAGGTCATTGACCTTCACGCAGAGTGCTTCTGGTTTCAGGCGCGCGCCATGGCAGACGTGGCAGGGTTTTTCGGACTGGTAGCGCGACAGTTCTTCCCGAACCCACATGCTGTCGGTCTGGGCCATGCGGCGGCGGAGGTTTTTCAGCACGCCTTCGAAAGGTTTGGTCACGGTGTGGACCTTGCTGCCATCGCGGTAGGGAATGGCAATCGCTTCGCTGGAGCCGTTGAGGATCAGGTCGCGTGTTTCAGCTTTCAGGTCGCCCCATGGTGTATTCATAGTGTCGCCGCAGTGACGGGCGAGGGCGGCAAGTGTCTGGTCGTACCAGTCGGTGCTGGCGCCTTTCCATGGGGCAATGGCGCCTTCGGCAAGTGTCAGGCTGTCATCCGGGACGATCAGATTGGCATCAAAATGCGTTTCTGTTCCGATACCATCGCAGGTTGGGCATGCACCCATTGGTGCGTTGAAGGAGAACAGGCGGGGCTCGATCTCTTCAATCGTGAAGCCCGAGACCGGGCAGGCAAAGCGGGAGGAGAAAACGATGTGGGCTGGAGCGGTCTTGTCGTCAGCGCGTTTGACTTCCTCGGCGTAGGCCAGGCCATCAGAGAGTTCGAGGGCAGTTTCGAAGCTGTCGGCCAGGCGGGATTCCAGATCGGGTTTAACGACGATCCGGTCCACAACCACTTCCACGTTGTGGCGGGTCTTGCGGTTCAGTTCCGGGGCTTCGGCGATTTCGTAAAGCTCACCGTCGATTTTGACGCGGGTGAAGCCCTTGCGGGACAGCTCTGCGAGTTCGCGTTTGCAGTCGCCTTTCCGATCACGGACGACCGGGGCGAGAAGCATCAGGCGCATGCCCTCCGGGAGCGCCATGACCCGGTCCACCATCTGGCTGACGGTCTGGGCTTCGATGGGCAGGCCAGTGGCAGGAGAATAGGGAATACCCACGCGCGCCCAGAGCAGACGCATATAGTCGTGGATCTCCGTGATCGTGCCGACGGTCGAGCGGGGGTTTTTTGAAGTGGTTTTCTGCTCGATCGAGATGGCGGGAGAGAGCCCTTCGATGGAGTCCACGTCTGGTTTGCCCATCAGTTCGAGGAACTGGCGGGCATAGGCCGAGAGGCTTTCAACGTAGCGGCGCTGGCCTTCTGCGTAGATTGTATCGAACGCGAGCGAAGATTTCCCCGAGCCGGACAGGCCCGTGATGATTGTGAGCGAGTCACGAGGGATTGTGACGTCGATATTCTTGAGGTTGTGGGCGCGTGCGCCACGGACACGGATCGAATGATTGTCTGGAAAGCTCACGAAGACCCCGGGATGTGCAGAAAAGGCAATTGTGTTCGCAACGCGCCTGAACGGTGCTAGATCACTTTATAGATGGGTTTTCACGCCCTATATGAAAAGAACAATTCGAGAAAATTGGTTGGTACGGAATGGCAGGTAGCGTCAACAAGGTGATTCTGGTCGGGAATCTGGGCAAGGACCCGGAAGTCCGGAACACGCAGTCAGGCTCGAAGATCGTCAATCTGACGATTGCGACGTCCGAAACATGGAACGACCGTCAGAGCGGTGAGCGCAAGGAGCGCACCGAATGGCATCGTGTCGTGATCTTCAATGATCGTCTGGGCGATGTGGCGGAGCGTTTTCTGCGCAAAGGCCGCAAGGTCTATCTGGAAGGCGAACTGCGGACCCGGAAGTGGACCGATCAGTCAGGCCAGGAGCGTTACACGACAGAAGTGACGATTGATCGTTTCCGCGGCGAGCTGGTGCTGCTGGATAGCAACCGCAGTGGCGGCGACGAGGGTGGCTTCGACGGAGGCGGCTCGTCTTACGGCGGTGGAAACAGCAACGGTGGCGGCTTTGGTGGCGGCAACCGGGGCGGTGGCTTCGGCGGCGGCAATAATGATGGCGGTCGTTCAGGTGGGGCGTCTGGCGGTGGCAACCGGGGTGGTGGCTGGGATGCGCCGCCGGATAACGATCTTGATGACGAAATCCCGTTCTGAGGGGTCTTTTTGGAACCGGGCTGGCAATGTCAGTCCGGTTTTTTTGTATCTGGTGCTTACGTTCAGAGGACCAGATGGAAGAACTGGTTGAATTCGGAAGTCTCATAGTCGCCGAAAGCTTCGCCGGGTTGGAAGCCTCGGGTTTGATACAGGGTTAGAGCGGGGTCGAAGGACGGCCCACGTCCTGTCTCAAGACTGAGTGTTTTCAGCTCTCCGGAGCGCGCTCTGTGGATAAGGTGATCCAGCAGAGTACTGGCGACGCCCTGTCTCAGAAAGTCAGGATGGGTGCACATGGATTTGAGCTCGCCGGCCTGATTGTTCAGGCGCTTGAGTGCACCGATTCCGGCTACGCGATCCTGTCGATGGACAGTCCAGACTTCGATTTCAGGTACCATGAGGCCTGACAGGTCAAGGGCGAAGACGTGTCCGGCTGGGGTGTTTTTGTGCATTCCTGCGAGGTGAAGGGCCAGAAGGTCACGCGTTTGCGGATTGGAAAAATCGGCGGGATGGAGGGTGAATGTCGGGCTCATGATGCGCTTGTCTGTTCAATTGAGGTCGGCGTCAGGATGACAAGTTTATACCCTGTGTGTTCTGCGGGGGTGAGAGTTATCTGTTCGTAGTTCAACACTCCACGGACTGGATGCTTGAAGCTGCGTTGGCCGCCTTCTCTGGGGAGAACACGCTGGTCCTGCCAGAAATGGAGAAACTCCTGGCTTTCAGCCTGAAGGGCAGAGGTCAGGGCCTGAAACGCCGTGGTTCTGGCAAGGTGGGCTGTGTCAGCGCGGAATTCTGCGAGCAGGCGTCTTGAGCGGTCGGGCCAGTTCGTCAGGAATGTTTTCGCCTCAGGGTTCAGGAAAACATATCGGAGCTGGTTGGGCTCAGGGCTGTCCATCCAGCCTGTGAAGAGGTCTTTGGCAGGATCGTTGGCACTCAGAACATTCCAGAGCGGGTCAAGCAGGTATGCCGGGCTTTTGATTTGTTTGGGCAGGTTCAGCAATGCGTTCGGCGTTGCGACTGAAGGGGTGATCTGGTGCGGATCGCGGAGTTCAGCAAGCGTGAAAAGATAACGCCTTTCTGTGGAAGACATTTGCAGGGCCGTGGCAATGCGCGACAGGCTCGCTGGAGAGCAAGTGACATCCCGACCCTGTTCCAGCCATGTGTACCAGGTCGTGCTGATGCCGCAGAGTTGGGCGGCTTCTTCGCGTCGTAGCCCGGGTGTTCGTCTGCGGTGAGGAACGACGAGCAGTCCTGCCTGCGAAGATGAGAGCTTTTCCCGTTGTGTGCGAAGAAACTGACCAAGGGTCTGGCGACGATCTGTTGGCATAGTACAAATTATACCATGATAAATTAGGATCTTATACCACGCCTGGAATGTTGGGAGGGTGTTTTCAGAAGGAGAACAGTCGATGACGAAGCAGGCTGGGCAGTTTGCTGCCTCACACTATGAGGCGAGAGCCTCGGCTTATGTTGAAAGTACGGTTCACAGTCAGGGCGCTGATCTGGACGCCATTGTTCAGGCCGTTCAGGGACGCAGGCTTGAGCATGTTCTGGATCTCGGATGCGGGGGTGGTCATGTAAGCTATGCTGTGGCGCCTCATGTCGAGCGGGTTATGGCTTGTGACATTACACCGGGTATGTTGCGGGGTGTTCAGGATGAGGCATCCAGGCGTGAGCTAAGCAATATTGAAGTTCGTCAGGCTTCGGCGGAAAATCTGCCGTTCGAAGATTGCGCCTTTGATGCGGTGCTTTGCCGTTTTACGGCTCATCACTGGGATGGCTTTGAAGCAGGGTTGCGTGAGGCTCGGCGGGTTCTGAAGCCCGGTGGTCTGGCAGTTTTCGTTGATGTGACAGCCCCTGAAGATGCTGTTTCTGATAGCTGGCTTCAGACATTGGAACTCATGCGGGATATTTCGCATGTGCGGGATTACTCCATTGGGGAGTGGGTGAGCGCGCTGGGGCGGTCCGGCTTTTTGGTGAAGGGACTGACGCGCAGTCGTTTAAGGATGGCTTTTGAAAGCTGGGTCGCGCGGACGCAGACGCCTGTAGAACGCGTGGACGGGATCCGTTCGCTTCAGCGTGGGGCACCGGCCGTGGTTAAGGAACGGCTGGGGCTGGAAGAAGACGGCAGTTTCCTGCTGGACGTGACCGTTTTCACGGGAAGCAGGCCGTAATGGGGTAGGTGTGGCATGTAGGCGGCGCATGGGCTATGCTGTGCGGACTGTATTTTAGCGTGGTGGACCTGTCTTGACCGAGCTGAACGAGCCGACTGATATTGTACCTTCCGATCGTCTTCCGGTGACGATCGAGGAGGAGATGCGCTCTTCCTATCTGGCCTATGCGATGTCGGTGATCGTCTCGCGCGCCCTGCCTGATGTGCGTGATGGCCTGAAACCTGTCCATCGTCGCATCCTGTATGCGATGCGCGAGAGTGGCTTTACGTCTGACAAGCCATACCGCAAGTCTGCTCGTGCGGTCGGTGACGTGATGGGTAAATACCATCCGCACGGTGACAGCTCGATTTACGATGCCATGGTTCGTATGGCGCAGCATTGGTCAATGCGCGTCAAGCTGATTGATGGGCAGGGTAACTTTGGTTCGGTCGATGGCGATAGCCCGGCCGCCATGCGTTATACCGAAGCCCGTTTGGCCAAGTCTGCGTCGTTCCTGCTGGATGATATCGAGCGGGATACGGTTGATTTTCAGCCAAACTACGACGAAAGCGAACACGAGCCGAAGGTTCTGCCGGCGACATTCCCGAATCTTCTGGTGAATGGCGCTTCGGGTATCGCGGTCGGCATGGCTACGAACATTCCGACGCATAACCCTGGCGAAGTCATTGATGCCACGCTGGCGATGATTGCCAATCCGGCGATTGAACTGGATGAGCTGATGCAGATCATCCCCGGTCCGGATTTTCCGACCGGCGGCATCATTATGGGCCGGAGTGGCATTCGCAAGGCGTTCGAGACGGGGCGTGGGTCTGTACCGGTTCGTGCGCGTGCTGAGATCGAGGAGATCCGTAAGGATCGTCAGGCGATCATCATTACGGAAATCCCATATCAGGTGAACAAGGCAACGCTTCAGGAGAAGATTGCCGATCTCGTCCGTGCCAAGGAAATCGAAGGCATTTCCGATATCCGCGACGAGAGTGACCGTTCCGGAATGCGCGTTGTCATTGAGCTGAAGCGCGATGCGACACCGGAAGTCGTGCTGAACCAGCTCTATCGTTTCACGCAGCTTCAGACGTCTTTCAGCGTCAACATGCTGGCGCTGGATGAAGGCAAGCCGCGCACGATGGGTCTGAAGGACGTTCTGGAAGCGTTTATCCGCTTCCGTGAAGACGTCATTCTGCGTCGTGCCCGTTTCGATCTGAACAAGGTTCGTGATCGTGGCCACCTGCTGGTCGGTCTTGTTCTGGCTGTTGCCAATATTGATGAAGTCATCGCTCTGATCCGTTCCGCACCGGATGCGGCAACGGCGCGCGAACTGCTCATGGCGCGTGAGTGGGACGCCAGCGAAGTTGTGCCTCTGCTGGAGCTGATCCAGGACGAAGGCAATATCATCTTTGATGGCAAGGTTCGCCTTACGGAAGCTCAGGCTCGCGGTATTCTGGAACTGCGTCTGCAGCGCCTGACCGGTCTGGAACGTGAGAAGATCCAGGGTGAACTGAGCGAAGTTGCTGCCAAGATTGGTGAGCTGCTTGAGATCATCGGGAGCCATATCCGCCGCATGGAAGTCATGCGGGATGAGCTTCTGGCAGCTCGTGCAGAAATTGCGACCCCGCGGATGTCGGAAATTTCCGATGCGCTGGGCGATCAGTCTGACGAGAGCCTGATCGAGCCGGGTCAGATGGTTGTGACCATCACGCGTGACGGCTTCATCAAGCGGACGCCGCTTGAGATGTTCCGCTCACAGAACCGTGGTGGACGTGGCCGGACGGCTTCCGGCCGTCGTGGTGATGACGTCATTATCCGCAGCTTCAATGCCCATACTCATCAGTGGGTCCTGTTCTTCTCCTCGGGCGGTAAGGCGTATCGCACCAAGGTCTGGCATCTGCCGGAAGCGTCTCCGACGTCCAAGGGCCGCGCGCTGGTCAATCTGCTGCCGGAACTGGGTTCGGACGCCATTACGGCAGTGCTGCCGTTGCCGCAGGATGAGGAGCTGTGGGAAGACCTGCATCTCACCTTTGCGACGGCCAGCGGTAATGTTCGTCGTAATCGCCTGAATGATTTCCGGAATATCCGGGCGTCCGGTCTGATTGCGATGAAGCTGGATGAGGGTGATTCCCTTATCGGTGTGGCGACGTGTCGTGAAGGTCAGGACGTGTTCCTGGCGACGAAGAACGCCCGCTGTATCCGTTTCCAGATCACGGATGACACGCTGCGTGTGTTTGCCGGTCGTGGCAGTTCGGGTGTGCGCGGTATTCGTCTGGGTGACGGGGATGCCGTGATCTCGCTGTGTATCCTCAACCATGTGGATGCGAGCGTTGAAGAGCGTGCTGCGTATCTGCGGATGGCCAATGCGAAACGTCGTGCTGAGAATGCAGCGCTGGCTGAGGGTACCGAAGAGGATGTGGTGTCCGGTGATGAAGAAACGGTAGAGGTCGCTGGTGATCTGACGCAGGAGCGCTTTGAGGAGCTGGAGCAGCAGGAAGAAATACTTCTGACTGTAACCGATGGCGGGTTTGGTCGTCGTTCTTCTGCCTATGATTACCGTGTGTCGGGCCGTGGCGGTCAGGGCATCACGAACATGACCTTCTCGGCCAATCGTCGTGGCAAGGAAGTGGTTGGGACCCTTCCGACGCTGGATGGCACGGACGTCATGCTGGTGACGGATACGGGTCGTCTGATCCGTCTGCCGGTGTCTCAGGTGCGTGTCATGGCGCGTCAGGCCAGTGGTGTGACGTTGTTCCGACTGAACGACACCGAGACGGTTATCTGTGTCTTCCCTGTTGTGGAAGATGACGGGGAGGAGGGTGACCTGATCGAAGGGGATGTCGTCGCTACGCAGGAAGGTGCAGCCCCTGTTGAGGGGGCTGCAACGGATGGCGAAGCTCCAGCGGGTGACACTACTCCTGATGCCTGAGGGGCGGACTGATCCACGTGTCGGGTTTTATCCCGGCACGTTTGATCCGGTGACGTTCGGTCATCTGGATATTATTGATCGTGCGTCTGCTCTTTTTGATCGCCTGCTGGTTGGTGTGGCGGTCAATGAGGGCAAGCATCCGCTTCTGACGTTGGAAGAGCGTCTGGAGATGATGCGGCATGAGGTATCCAAACTGCCTCATGCTAGCCGGATTGAAGTTCTGGGATTTGATACCCTGCTGGTCGATGCAGTGCGCAAGGCTGGTGCGGGCACGGTTGTGCGTGGTCTTCGCTCAGGGGGGGATTTCGACTTTGAGAGCCAGCTTTCTGGTGCGCTGCGGCGTCTTGCGCCGGAGATCGAGACGGTTTTTCTGCTGTCTTCTGAGGGGCATCGCACGACGGCCAGCCGGATCGTGAAGGAAATTGCCCGGCTTGATGGCGATATTTCGTCTTTTGTCAGTGAAGATGTTGCAAGTCTCGTCTTGTCGAAACTGGGTCGAAGGGCGACATAGGAACCTTCATTGATTTCTGGAAGGTTCCAAGATGTCTGAGACCGCAGTACCCGACGGTAACAAGCTGGTTTTTGAACTCAAGAATGGCAAGGTCGTCATTGAGCTGCGCCCTGATCTGGCGCCGCTGGCTGTAGAGCGTCTGAAGCTTCTGGCAAGCGAAGGTTTTTATGATGGTGTAAAGTTCCATCGTGTGATCGAGGGCTTCATGGCTCAGGGTGGCGATCCGACCGGGACAGGCACGAGCGGCAGCAACTATCCGGACCTGAAGGCTGAGTTCACGGATAAGGCGAAGTTTGAGCGTGGTACGCTGGGGATGGCCCGCACGATGGCGCCGCACTCTGCAAACAGCCAGTTCTTCATCATGTTCCAGGATGTTCCGTCCCTGAACGGTCAGTACACGATTGCTGGCAAGGTTATTGAGGGCATGGAATACGTGGATCAGATCAAGCGTGGCGCTGGTTCGTCGGGCATAGTCAAGGATCCGGACACCATTGTTAGGGCCTACGTCGAGGCCTGAGGCTATCTGGCCTGCCTGCGCGACACTGTGACGCTCAGGCAGGCTTTTGTCTGTCTTCCGGTGTGCGGAGGATGGTTGCTTTTGCGGCATCGTGGGGATACGGCGTCCCACACTGAGCGGCGTAGCGCTCAGAGAAAGCCTGACGTTCCAGGCGCTCGCAGTAATCCAGATATTTGATCAATGCGCGTTCAGCGCGCGGAGTTCGACCGTAAATGCGCTTGTAATGCTTCCAGAGCATCAGAGCGTTGACGGACCATGCATCGTAAACGTGTTCGTTCAGACGCTTGCGAATGGAAGATGGAAGCTGATCGAAAGCCTCCCAGTCGTTGCCATCAAATCGTTGCCAGATTTCATGTCTGAGAGTGCGATCATTGAAGGTCTGTGGGTTGACGGATGTTTGAGTTGTTGTGGGCATATGCTGTTTTGGGCTGATAAAACGACAAGATAATTATATGTTATAACATAACCAATAATTGTGTTAATGCTCTTTTCCTCTCGCTGGAGGTTGACCTTATAGTGGTTGTAGGGTAGCCATCCGCTCGGATGAACCGGTAGCTCAGTTGGTAGAGCATTCGACTTTTAATCGAATGGTCCTGGGTTCGAGTCCCAGCCGGTTCACCATCAGGTTCTTGTTCCTGAAAATAAGAGCGCTCTCTAAGAGAAAATCCCTGCGGATATTTTGTCGATCTGAAACAGGATATCATAGGTAATCCCGTTAGCGCTTTCAATTCGAATTGTTGATTATCTTTGTGGAATATAGAGGTTTTAGCACTATTTTGGCAGAATAGGGCTAGGACGTCTGTTGAGTATACATCTGCAATGAGGACAATGTTGTTGCGGTGAACGAGATATGCGCATCAACGATGGTTTGGCGCACTGCTGGCGGGCTAGGTTGAGGTGGTGATCTGCGAAGTCTTTTTTCGTCCTGCCTGAGCGAGGCTGCGGGAAGGCGTAGGTCATCATCGACATCAGGGCATGGTAGAATATAAAAAAATTAATTTTTCGAACATGTTAATTCGGGATGTGGTGGCGGAGAGTTTGGCGCATGGTTTGCTACCCATGCTGCGACTTGAGTAATACTTTCCGCCTGGGTTTCTGTTTGAGGCATATTGGTGTTTGCGGGACCATTGGAGTATTGCCCGACAACCCAATAAGTTGGCAAAGCATGAACTTTCTTTAGGTAATTTACCTCAGTTTGCACGCCGTCCATAAAATGAAAATCTGGGCCGTTGCCGTGTCTACCGTTTTTTGTATCAAAAATTGTCATGAATACTACGGTTGTAAGATGGTGTTTGTTTGCCCAACGAAGTTCGCTGGCAATCAGAGCTCGAAACATTTCGCTGTGATGTGGGCCGTAATACGCATTGGTTGAAAAGATATTGGCTGGCGTATCAATGCCAAAGCCTCCAGCTTCGATAGCAATATGACGGGAATTTTCATAATACGGATCTGTCGCATAATCGCTTTGCGTGTGGTCACCAAGACCTGGATTGCCATTACGATCAGTTTCTGAACTGTCTGAGACGTGCGCTCTTGATCCGTTAGAGATATAGGGTAGCACTAACTTTGCACCTGTCGTCTGGTACATATCCTTTAATGCTACGGTCGTATCCTGAACATCTTGATTGGTAAATTCTGATGACGGATTATGATAGCTCCCTGGAAAGGGTAATGCTTTGTCAGTATAGCTGAGATTAAGCATAACCAGTTGAGGGTGCCACCCCGCAGAAAACCAATTAAATTCTGCTCCAGACTGGCTATCGGCAAAAGTTTTATAATGCGATGCTGGAAGATGGGGGGTTAGAGTTGGAGATGCACCGCCTTCGAATATTCCTCCTCCCGCGCGATTTTTCCATAATGCAATCATCGCTTTCATGACTTTTTCGCCATTATAGCCGGAAGGCTTTATCCATGCTGGATTATTATTAGGCCAATTTAAAATTGTGCGTGTAGTTCCATCAACCTGGTAGAGGCCAATATTTCCGGTTTCGAGTAAATGAGGAAAACGTTCTGGTTCTGAGAGTTGATAGCCGCCGATAACCGAACTGATGAAAGTTGTTACTGCGTGACTGTCGCAGGGAGCTGCTTGTGCCTGAATAGGAACCATAACGCCTGTTTGCATCAGCAACGCCAATGCAGCTCCGCTTGAAAACCGAGCAATATTCTTGGGATGCAGATTTTTCCAAACCAAGGTTATGTTCCTGCCCTATTGGAGGGAGAGGGTAGAATTATCAGGAAAATTGGCAACATTATGGACTGTGTATTTCTCGGTATCAACGCTCGAGAAAAAATAAAATCCATGCATTGGAAGCGTTGATGCAGTTTGAGCGGTCCATTTTTATCAAATTAGATCGCATGATTGGTGTATTATTTTTTCCGCATCATTATGAGCACATTCGCTGTGTGTTTTCTGAAAAATCTGAGCGTATGCACGTTTTATGAGAGCCGCTCTTGATATGCGATCTTCTTTTTCGAAGGATATCTCAATGGCTTTCAAGGCTGCGAACTGTTAGCTGGTGGGGCGTTATAGACATGTCTGCGTGTCGAATGTTTTACGCCTTTAGGAAATGTGGATGGAGGGCAGGGGGAGGAACTCTGGTTGCTTCATGTCATATTCAGGCGATGCAACGGTTAAGAGTGTGGGAAGGGGGGATTTATGGTGACGCTTACTCTTTCCCAAAAAGTGGCTCTTGATGAAATCATTCAGGCTCATGCCGAAGGGCGTCCTACACACCTGCTGACGGGGTATGCGGGGAGTGGGAAAACAACGCTGATGCAGGAGGTGGCGCAGCATTTTCTGCGAATGAAAGTTGTGACGGTCATTACAGCTCCAACGCACAAGGCGACGGCTGTTCTGCGCTCAAAGGTGCATCAGGATGTTGAATGTCGGACCATCCAGAGTCATCTGGGTTTACAGCCATCGTTGCAGGGTGGGGGTACAACGCTGGTACGCGCGAAACGCCCACAGACGATACCGGATGGTGTAGTTATTATTGATGAGTGCTCCATGATTTCGCGGGAACTCATGGGCTGGATCCGAGACCTTTTGAAGTTCTGTTTTGTGCTGTTTGTGGGAGATCCAGCGCAGCTTCCACCAGTTGGAGAAGAGGCCTCTCCTTCCTTTTCTGTTCCATCCAGATCGCATCTTGAAACGGTTGTTCGGCAGGCGGCAGGCAATCCCATTCTGGAAGCCGCGACTGTCATTCGCCAGAGCCAGGGTGGCTCTGTGGACTGGAGTTGGGTGCGGGACGCACGTCATGATTCATCCGGGCTGTTCATCCCGAAGGATGTGGAAAGCTGGGTTCGCAAAGCGTTTACGTCCGATGCCTTCGATGCAGATAACGATAGTTTCCGGTATCTTTGCTGGACGAATAGTCGCGTCCATCAGGTTAATCAGATGGTTCGGCAATGGCGGTATGGAGAGCAGATCGAAATGCCGTTCATGCCGGGGGAGCGTGCGGTCGCGAGAGCGCCATTCAGTCGCCAGAATGAAGATAAAAATCGTCAGCAGATTGCGACAAATGAAGAAGTTCTGGTGATGGATATTCACGCGTCGCGCCTGTCATACCGGTTTGAAGCCTGCGGGTCTGTAGCAGCCTGGTCTACGGATATTCCGTCTTGGGAACTGACTGTGCTGACGATGTCCGGGGAAGAAATTACGGCTCATCTGGTTCAGGATGAGCGCCAGCTTCAGGCTGTAGAGCGTCGGCTTGTTCAGGAAGCCAGGCAGGAGCGCAAGCGGTGGCAGCATCGGTTTGCCTTCCAGAGTGCGTTGCTGAACCTTCAGGCTATTTATGCCATGACCGTGCATACGTCTCAGGGTAGCACGTTCAGGAATGTCTTTGTTGATCTGGGGGATATTCGACGTCGGGCAGGAGGAAATCCTCTTGAAACACAGCAGCTTTGTTATGTGGCGCTGACACGGGCGACGGATATGGTTTTTCTGGTCAATGTCGGAATGTCTTAAGGCATACAGACAGATACGTTTCTGGATGGTCATTCGGGAAAGAGGAATGAAACGATGCGTTTTAAAGTAGGTTTGGCACTAGCTGCCCTTATGGCGCTTGCGGCCTGCGGCCCTGATTATGGTGGTCAGGGCTCACGGCAGTTCCGCGGGGACGGGTATGGAAATACCGGATCGGGCCGCAGCAGTTTCGGGTATCAGGGCGGCCCAACCTGAAGACACGGCACTGGCTGGTAATCAGGCCAGTGCGTCTTGAACCAGTTTTTCCTGCTGGGCGGCGTGAGCGCCGGGCAGGCCTGTAGCCGGTGACGCGGCGCTTTCGCGGCCCACGTACTGTGGACGCTGGACTTTGTGTCCGCATTCCTGCAGGGCGCGTTCGATGCGTCGGTCTACGAAAATCCATGCGCCGTTGTTCTGGGGTTCTTCCTGGCACCAGATGATCTGTTCGGCGTCCGGGTATAATTCCAGCTGCTGGATCAGGGCGTGGTGCGGGAAGGGATAGAGCTGTTCCAGACGGATGATGGCGACGTCCGTGCGGTTTTGTCGGGTCCGTTCGGCGGTGAGATCGTAAAAGACCTTGCCTGAGCACAGAATGATCTTTCTGGCGTCTTTAATCTGCTGTGGGTCTGCCAGAACGGGCTGGAAGCGTGTGTGTGGGCCCATTTCTACGAGCGGTGAGGTTGCTTCCTTGTGTCTCAGGAGAGACTTGGGTGTGAAGATGACCAGTGGCTTGCGGCAGCGCCGTGCAATCTGGCGGCGCAGGGCATGGAAATAGTTTGCGGGGCTGGTGATGTTACAGACGCGCAGATTGTTTTCTGCGCAGAGCTGGAGAATACGCTCTGGTCTGGCTGATGAATGTTCTGGCCCACCGCCTTCGTAACCGTGTGGCAGCAGAAGTGTCAGGCCGGATGTTCGAAGCCATTTTGTTTCGCCGGAAGCGATGAACTGGTCGAGAATGACCTGTGCACCATTTGCGAAGTCTCCGAATTGAGCCTCCCACAGAACCAGTGCATCCGGATCACCGAGTGAATAGCCGTATTCGAAGCCGAGGACGGCAAACTCGGAGAGCGGCGAATTCCAAAGATGCAGAGGGGCCTGATGGGGCGCGATATGGGCCAGAAGGGTTTCTTCCCGGCCGGTATCCTGATCGAACAGGACAGCGTGACGCTGACTGAAGGTGCCGCGACGGCTGTCCTGACCTGACAGGCGGACGGGATGCCCATCCATGGACAGGGTTCCAAAAGCGAGGGCTTCGGCGGTCGCCCAGTCGAGTGGTCCACCATCGGCTACGGCCTTGCCACGAGCAACGATCTGGCGGGCGAGGCGTGGGTGGACGTTCAGTCCCGGTGGGATGGTGCCGATGGCTTCACCAACCATGCGCAGACGTTCCAGTGGGACGCCGGTCATGGGCTGGATGCGTTCAGGCTCGTCCTGAAGGCGTGTGGAGTCCTGAGGGCCGTCCAGCCAGTCTGTGGAATCAGGTCGGTAGTGCTCGGACGCGGCGTATTGTTCTTCCAGTCGGCGCTGGAAGTGTTGCCACATATCCTCGACCTGTTCGGCCGTCAGGATGCCCTGGCGGATCAGATGCTCGGCGTAGAGGCGACGGGTGGTTGGACGGGACTGGATGGCGTGCACCATCGCTGGCTGGGTGAAAGCCGGTTCATCCGTTTCGTTGTGTCCATGGCGGCGATAGCAGACAACGTCGAGGACGACGTCTGAATGGAAATCGCGCCGCCATTCATGAGCCAGAAGAGCAGCTCGGGCGACAGCATCCGGATCATCACCATTGACATGCAGGATCGGAGCCTGAATGGATTTGGCGACGTCGGTGTTGTGGATGCCGGAATGGGCATCTGACTGGACGGTGGTGAATCCGATCTGGTTGTTGATGATGACGTGAACCGTGCCGCCGGTGCGGTAGCCTTCAAGCTTGGAAAGGGCCAGTGTTTCGTACACGACGCCTTGCCCAGCGAAGGCGGCGTCACCGTGAACAAGGATGCCTAGGTGGCGATCACGGTCTTTGTCTTTCTCGCGGTCCTGATCAGCACGGACGCGTCCGAGGACGACGGGATCGACGGCCTCCAGATGGGATGGGTTGGGCAGCAGGGAGATGCGCAGTTTGTGGCCTGCGTGTTCCATCGTGGTGGCTGTGCCGAGATGGTATTTTACGTCTCCGGAGCCCTGGATGTCGTCAGGTTTGAAAGACGCGCCTGCAAATTCGCTGAAAATGGCCGCGAAGGGTTTCCGTAGGATGTTGGCCATGACGTTCAGGCGGCCACGATGTGGCATGCCCAGAGAAACGGACTTGGCGCCATCGCGGGCGGCGGCGTCGATCAAGGTGCGGAGGGCGACGATAACGCTTTCTCCGCCCTCCAGACCGAAGCGGCGCATACCCATGAAGCGCTTCTGGCAAAAGCCTTCGAATCCTTCGGCCCGTGTCAGGGCGAGGAGGATGCGTTCTGGCTCCATAGCGACGACGGGAGCGGCGTTTTCCAGGCGATCAATCCACCACTGACGCTGGGTGGGGTCCTGAATATGCATGAATTCTGCTGTCAGGGTGCCTGAGTAGGCGCGACGCAGACGGGCTAGAAGGTCCCGGTCTGCATCGGGAGGACTGAGTTCCGGGATTGCTGGTGTAGCGGCCAGTCCTAAAGGATCGAGTTTTGCCAGGGAATGGCCGCGCAGACGGTAGGCGTTTTTCAGAGCCTCGGCGCTGCCATTTGGTGTTTCTGTTGGGGGGCGGTCGGCGCCGAGGGTTTCGAACAGGGCGGCAAACGCTGGATCAATAGACGCGGGGTCGTTCTGCCAGCGAGCGTGAAGCTCGGCCAGATAGACGGTGTTGGCGCCATTGATGGCATCGCGGTCGTCGCGGTGATCGCCCATGAAAATCGGTCTCCAGTCCCAGGGGGCGCGAACTTTAGCCCATCACGGGAAAGTGGGGAACGCATTTGGATGCAGCATTCCGTGTCAATCTTCAGATGGGGAGAAGAAGCGCCTCATGGAAGTGATGCGTCGTTCAAGCGTCTGTTTTGCAATGGGGGCACCGGTGACGTCAAAGGCGTGATAGGCGCCGGGGACGACATCCAGCTCTACAGAGACGCCGCTTCTGATGAGGCGCTGGGCATAGAGCAGGTCTTCTTCGAGAAAGAGATCGAGAGCGCCGACGGTCATGATGGTTGGTGGCAGGCCGGATAGATCTGTGGCGCGGGCTGGAGCGGCATAAGGGGAAATGTTTTCATCACCGGGACGCGAAGGGGTCAGAAGAATGTCCCATGCGTAGGTATTGCTTGCGCGCGTCCAGACAAATTCTCCGGCGGTGGGGGAGGGGTTGGGAGCGTCATTGACGGTACGATCATCCAGCATGGGGTAGATCAGGTTCTGGAACAGAATGGCCGGGCCGTGTCGGTCTCTGGCAAGCAGGCAGAGTGCAGCGGCAAGATTTCCGCCTGCGCTTTCGCCGGTGACGCCGATTTGGTCACGACGAATGTTGAGGGTCTCGGCGTTGTCATGGATCCAGCAGAGGGTGGTGTAAGCATCTTCGATGCCACCGGGGAATGGCGTTTCGGGTGTCAGGCGATAGTCCGGGGAAATGACTAGGCAGTTTAACTCCTGTGCGAAACGGCAGAGATCACCAGTATTCTGCTCGGGACGGCCGGCGCAGTGTCCGCCACCGTGAAGATGAAGCAGAACCGGGCGTGGAGATGAGGCGGTGTGCGTGGGGCGGATCGTGAGAAGGCGGATCGTTCTTTCATCATCACCGCCTGCTGGAATGTGGCGTTGTTCGAGCGTTACCCGAAAATCTTCGGCGGTCTGGAAAGCTTGTGCGGCCCTGTCTTCCAGTGCGCTTCTTAATGCAGGAAGGGTTTCTGAGCTGAGATTGACAGAGGGGAAAGTATCGAGGGCGGGGCGGAGTTCAGGAAGGACGAGGGGGAGAGTGTTCATGGACGTTCCTCGGAATACATGATGACGCGTCGTCAGGCTTAAACGTCTGTTGAAAACAGGGGTTTGAAAGACAGGATTCAGGCCCAGGTAAAGTTTGCCACAAAAATGCCGCAACTTTTCTGGTTCGAGAGTCGTCTTAGGAGCAGTGCCTGCTGGCCTTTTCCAAAAATCGCCGTGGGCGTGTGGGGAGTTCTGCTCATGCGTGCTCTGTCTGTCTTCTGTCTTGGATTTGCTCTCGGGTTGCCTTTGTCGGGTGTGCAGGCGCAGTCGGTGTCGCATGACGCGCAGAGCGTTCAGAGTCACCTTGTTGAGGATGCGGGAATGTCGGGGGTGGACCGGCGTTTGATTGTCTGTCGGATTAACCCAAAGCTGTTGCATACGGCCTGGGTGGGAGAAGTGAAGGATATTCCGCATCCGCAGGTCTGTACGGGAGGGGCAAACCGGTTGGGGGCAGGATATGTCCGGTATCTGGCAACGAGCAGGGTTTCCAAGACATACAAGCCGCTTAGAGGGTAAGTTTCTTTCGTCTGGGAGAAGGCTGGCATGTGTGGAATAGGCCTTGCCGGGTTTGTGGGGCGGGGCTAGCCTCAGGGGCTATGTCCAACATTTCTCTCGATTATGATGCCCTGAAGCAGACACCGGTTGCGGAGAAGCCTTTCCCGCATGTCGTGGTGCCGCATTTCATTAGCAATGATGATCTCAAGGCTGTTGTGGCGGGCTTGCCGGAAATGAAATCCGGTGGGTCTTTTCCGCCCGAGGCTTTAAAGCTGACGCCGCGTGTGGCGGCCATGATTGAGGAATTGCAGGGGCCTCGGCTCAAGGCTCTGATTGCGGAAAAATTCGGTCTGGATTTGGCGGATGCGCCGACGATGCTGACGGTGCGTGGGCGGACACGGGAAAAAGATGGACGCATCCATCGGGATTCCGACGCCAAACTGGTGACGATCCTGTTGTATCTGAATCCACGGGGTGAAGACTGGGTTTCCCGGGATGGCTGTCTGCGTCTGCTGAATGGTCCGGATGATGTTGAGGACTACGATGTTGAGGTGACACCGGCGGAGGGGACGCTTCTGGTGTTTCCGAATGGTCCGACGACCTGGCACGGGCATCGGCAGTTTGTTGGGACGCGGTATGCCATCCAGCTCAATTATATGGCGACGGGTCAGAAGGCCCGGTACGAACTGCGACGGCATCGTTTTTCGGCGCTGGTCAAGCGCCTGCCTTTTGTAGGCTGATTTTAAAGGGAACGGAAAAGATCATGGGTTATCGGGTTGCGGTTGCGGGTGCCACGGGAGCGGTGGGGCGCGAACTGCTACGCATTCTGGCGGAACGGAATTTCCCTGTGGACGAGGTTGTGGCGCTCGCGTCGCCGCGCTCGGTCGGGAAAGAAATTTCCTTTGGAGACAAGAAGGTTCTCAAGGTTCAGAATCTTGAGACGTTTGACTTCAAAGGCTGGGATATTGCCCTTTTCTCGCCGGGCGGTGAGATTTCGGCAGTCTATGCGCCGAAGGCTGCGGCAGCGGGTTGTATCGTGATCGATAATACGTCCCATTTCCGTATGGAGCCGGGTATTCCGCTGGTTGTGCCGGAAGTGAACGCTAAAGCGCTGAAGAAGGCGCGTCGTGGCATCATCGCAAACCCGAACTGTTCCACTGCACAGATGGTAGTGGCCCTGAAGCCGCTGCATGATCTGTTCAAGATCAAGCGTATTGTGGTTTCGACGTATCAGGCGGTGTCTGGTGCGGGGAAAGATGGCATGGACGAGCTGTTTGGTCAGACCAAGGGCACGTTCGTGAACGATCCGCCGACGGTTGCACAGTTTACCAAGCAGATCGCCTTTAACGTCATTCCACATATTGATCGCTTCATGGATGATGGGGCGACCAAGGAAGAGTGGAAGATGGCGGTTGAGACCCGCAAGATTCTCGATCCGGATATTCAGGTTCTGGCGACTTGCGTGCGGGTGCCGGTCTTCATCGGGCATTCCGAGGCGATCAGCATTGAGTGTGAGAAGCCGATTGATCTCAAGAAGGCCCGTGAAGCGCTTCGTAAGGCTCCGGGGGTGATCCTGCGTGATGAACGCGAGGACGGTGGCTATGTGACGCCGATTGAGTGCGTTGGGGAAGATGCGACCTATGTGTCGCGCCTGCGGATTGATCCGACCGTGGAGAATGGTCTGGCGCTCTGGTGTGTTTCTGACAATCTGCGCAAGGGGGCTGCCCTGAATGCAGTGCAGATTGCGGAGAGTCTGGTTGAGCAGGATCTTCTGAAGGATGGGGCGCTGCTTCCTGCGAAGGACTGAGTATCGTTTGCAGATTGGAATGCGCCTGAAGGGAGACCTTCCGGCGCATTTTTTATGTCAGGATAAAGAGGGTTAGCTGTGACTGTTCCACGCACCGAGACCGTTCTGGAAGCAAACCAGACCATTGAGCTTCTTCCTCTGGATGCTCTGCTGGGGCGTTTGTTGGAGTCGCAGAAATCTGCGCTGGATCGGGTTGGGGAGGCGCTTCCCTCGATTGAGCGAGCTGTTGAAGCTGCTGTGCCACGTCTTCAACGGGGTGGTCGTCTGATTTATGCGGGAGCAGGGACATCCGGCCGAATTGGGGTTCAGGACGGAGTTGAACTGACGCCGACTTTCGGGCTTGCGCCGGAGCGTCTGGTTCTGCTGCTTGCGGGCGGAGCGGGAGCCGGGACGCAGGCTGTTGAGGGGGCGGAGGATCGTGAAGATCAGGCACGTCTTGACCTGAGCGAGCATGTTGCGACTGCGGATGATGTGGTGATTGGGGTCGCTGCTAGCGGAAACACGCCCTACACCTGCGCGATGGTACGGGCTGGCCGTGATGCAGGGGCGCTGACGATCGGGGTTAGTGGGAATGCGGATGGGCGTCTGCTTCGGGACGCTGAAATTGGGATTTCTATTCCGACTGGAGCGGAGGTTCTGGCTGGATCAACCCGTATGGCGGCGGGGACCGCGCAGAAGGTAGTGCTGAACCTGTTTTCTACGGCTCTGATGACGCGGCTTGGGCATGTCTATCGCGGCCGTATGGTGGATATGCGGATCAGCAATGACAAGCTTCAGAAACGTGCCGAGCGCATGGTGTCTGAGCTTGCCGGAGGGACTGATGAAGAGGTGCGTGAAGCGCTTTCCTTGGTTGGTGGGAATGTGAAACGGGCTGTTCTGATCCGCCATGGGGTGGCGGCCGATCAGGTTGAAGACCTTCTTCAGCGGCATAAGGGTGATTTGCATGCTGTTTTGGCTGCTCTGTAATGCCTGAAACTGGATTGGGCGATCTGCGCTGGGCCATTGGATTGATGAGTGGCACGTCGCTCGATGGTGTGGATGCGGCTCTTGTTCTTACTGATGGGGAACGCATTGCAGAGTATGGGCCGGCGTTGACGCTTCCGTATGATCAGATGTTACGAGATCGGCTGCGATTGCTTCTGGATCATGCTGCCGAACTTTCTGGCCGGGAGGCTGATCTGAAGGATGTCGAACGGGCGGTAACACTCAGGCATGTTGAGGCTGTAACTGCGCTTCGGAACATGGTGCCCACGATTGTACCGGACGTCATTGGCTTTCATGGGCAAACCATTCTGCATCAGCCGGACATTGGGCGAAGCTGGCAGATTGGTGATGGCGCTTTGCTTCAGGAGCAGTGCGGCATTCCCGTTATCTATGATTTTCGGGCACAGGATCTGGATTATGGGGGCGAAGGAGCGCCGCTGGTTCCTGTCCTTCATGCAGCGCTTCTGGAGCGAGAAGAGAAGTCTGTAGCTGTGTTGAATATCGGGGGCGTAGCGAACGTCACGCTGCTGGGGCCGGTTCAGGATGGTGCCCGTCAGGTCTGGGCCTGTGATACGGGGCCAGGCAATGCTTTGCTGGATGATTGGGCGGAGCGTCATACGGATGTGGCGTGCGATACCGATGGTGCTCTGGCTCGTAAGGGGACAGTGAATCGGGGGGTATTGGAGCGATTGCTGGATAGCCCGTATTTCAAGCGTCCGATGCCGAAATCTTTGGACCGGTTGAGCTTTCATGGGTCTGCTATGGAAGCTGTGCAGGCGCTTTCGCCTGAAGATGGGGCTGCAACATTAGTGGCATTTACGGTGGAGGCGATTGCTCGGACACCGATGGATGTTACGCCGGACAGGTGGTTTGTTGCAGGCGGCGGACGACATAATCCGGTGCTGATGGACCGATTGCGTTCGCGTCTTGGAGATGTATCGTCTGTTGACGTTCTGGGGTGGGATGGGGATGCGTTGGAGGCGCAGTGTTTTGCGCTTCTGGCTGTTCGTTATCTTCGACAGTTGCCTTCTTCATGGCCTCAGACCACAGGAACACGTCAGGCCTGCGTGGCAGGCCGCGCCGTAGTGTGACGCAGCCTGCGTCTTGACTTAGACCGAGGCGAATTCAGGCCAGCCGGTTTCTGGACGGTCAAGATGCTTGAGCAGGTCATGATCGCTGGTGTTTGTCAGATCCTTTGTCAGGGTCTTGAACAGCTTTTTGGTTGTTGGCTTGTCAAGATGCTCGCGGATATCGTGCAGTGCCTGCGCTGGAGCCACGAGGAAAATGCCCTCGATATTGGAATCCTGCGCAGCTTTATTGATGTGCGTCGCCAGATCTTTTGTGAAATGGGTTTTGAGCTGCTCTTTTGGATTTGTGTGAGCTGCTTTGATGGACCCTACGTCTTTGGCAGCGTCGGAGCCTTTATGCAGGTCAAAATTCTCTATGGTGCGAAGGTGGCTTCCTTCCAGACGAAGAAAGCGACCTTTTTCGCCGTCAGCGATGACGTAGATGACTGGATCTTGAGTCGCCATTGGAGTGGTCCTTCCGAACAATCAAATGTGTCCCTGTTTTAACGGGTGGAGGTTCGGGAAGTTGCCTTCTCAAGGGGTTTCTGACCGATTCTCGAAGCACTAAGATCCAGAAAAATAAAAGTTATTTCGTGTGGAGATAAAATTTCCGCGGGGAATATGAATTTTTTTCTTGAAACCCGGCGGCGATATGACCACTCTCAATATTGAGCCCACGGAAAACTTTCCCAGAGGGTTCAAGGAGGCGAATATGGCTCTGATGAATACTTTCATGCCGTATATCGGATCAATCGGCGCCGTCATGGCGGTTATTGTTTACAATGCATCCCTAAGGGCTGAGCGACCAAGTTTCTCCTATGCGCGTGTAAAGCGCCGACGATAGCGTCCCGAAAGGGACGCGTATCCCTACACTTGATACGTTTTTCCTCTTTCGCCGTTGTTAGCCCTGTTTCACACTGAAGGGCACTATGGCCTTTTTTTTCAAAAAACCACGCAATGCTTCTCCTCCTCATGGGCGGACTGGCGTTCTTCTCCTTAATCTCGGGACACCTGACGATACTGGCTACTTTGCTGTACGTCGTTACCTGAGTGAGTTTCTTTCTGATCGACGCGTGATTGAAAGTCCGCCGTTGATCTGGCAGCCCATTTTGCAGGGCATCATCCTTACAAAACGTCCATTCGCCAGTGGTGCGAATTATGCACGCATCTGGGATCGCGAAGAGAATGCTTCGCCATTGCGAGTTTATACCCAGCGACAGGCTGAGAAGCTGGCTTTGCGTCTCAAGGGTGATGGCGTGCCTGTTGAATGGGGAATGCGTTACGGACAGCCGTCTGTTGCGCAGGGTGTGGAAAGCCTAATGGATCAAGGGTGTGACCGGATCATTAGCATTCCGCTTTATCCGCAGTATTCAGCGACGACGACTGCGACAGCGAACGATCATCTTTTTCGAGCACTCATGAAGTTACGCCGTCAGCCTTCTGTGCTGACGATGCCATCTTTTCCGGATCACCCGTTGTTTGTCCGGGCGTTGGAACAGTCCGTTCGTAAGACGTTGGAGGGTTTGTCTTTCAAGCCTCAGGCTATTGTTGCGTCCTTTCATGGACTGCCGAAAACCTGCGTTGAGAAAGGCGATTCCTATCAGGAAGAGTGTCAGCGCACGATTGTGGCCCTACGGAAAGCATTGGGATTCAGCGATGAGCAGATGCCGCTTACATTCCAGTCCCGTTTTGGACCTTTGGAGTGGATTCAGCCTTATACTGCGCCTTATGTAACTGCGTTGCCTAAGCAGGGTATTACCAGGATTGCGGTGATTATGCCTGGCTTTATGTCGGATTGTATTGAGACACTCGACGAAATTGGCAATGAGCTTCGTGAGGAATTCATTCATGCTGGCGGTGAAGAGTTCGCCATGATTCCCTGTCTGAACGATACGGATGAAGCTATCGACCTTCTGGAAGGTCTATCTCGTTCTGCTCTCAAAGGCTTTCAGTTTTCCTGAGACGGTGTTGAGAGCATTCGGACAAGAAAACGCCCGGCTTTAGGCCGGGCGTTTCTGTTTTCAGAAGTGTTGGTTGGGCTGAGCCTGAGGTGCAGGCGCCGGTGTGTTGGGGCCTGGTTCAGGATGTTCGGCGTCATACCATTCTGCTTTCTGCTTGGTGGATGCTGCATCATGATGACGCTGCCACCAGCTGGCATTCGGGTCTGCTGGGTGTTCCTTGTCCCAAAGAGCTGCTTTCTCGCGCAGATCCTTGCGATACAGATGACGGCGGTACATGCCGGCAGCACATCCTCCCATGGCACCGACAACGGCATGGTGATTGGCAAGGTGGCCGCCGACAGCACCGGCTGCGCCGTATTTGATACAGCCGCCTGGCTCGGCAAGGGCTGGAGTAGCGGTTAGCAGGGCTGCAAGAGCCAGTGCGGATCGCGTTAAACGGATCGTCATGATTGATGTGGTCTCTCGTCGATGTCTCTTTGGGAAAAAGAGACTTTCCAAATGTCGAAATTAGGGTTGTGCAGGAGAGGTTTCAACTCATCTTGGGCGTATCTGACATTTTACGCTTGAACTGCATCCGGATTTTTCATATAACTGTGGCATTGAGCCATAAGTCGCTTAGCTGATGGTTCGATAATTCATATTGAAAATAAGATTTTACGAGAGGCTCATCCCGATGGATGCAGCCTCTTTTTTGTGCGCCAAGCAGGATTTCAGAGTGTGGATATTTCCGGTTTCGACCTTTCTGGTCTGCTAGCCGACATCCCGGCTCGATATGAGCTGTGGGTGGCTTTACTGATTATTGGATGCAAACTGGTTACGGTCTTTTTGCCTCCCCCACAGAATACATCACGATTCAACGGAATTTACCGTCTGGTGGCCCTTCTGGGGCTGAATATTGGCTGGGCTGCCAACCGTCTGGAACGGCAGGTCAGCAAGAAGGTCGTTGTCCCGAAAGACGGAGAGAGCGTGAAAACAGACGCTGCTCCGGGAGCAACTGGTCCTTCTTCTGGCAAGGCTCCGCAACAAGGCGCCTGACAGGGTTATTTTTCAAACACTATTCAATACGGATCATGAAAATATGAATGCTATTTCCAGCCGAATTCTGGATCAGCACACGGCTGTTCGTCGCGTGCTTCCGAACTATCGCTCGTCCCGGTGGACGATTGCTGATGCGCTGAAGGTTCGTACTGACGATCCGACGACGACAATGCCGGTAATCGACTACAATTTCCCGGTCATGTCCAACGATGTGATGATCTGGGACAGTGGCGCCCTTCGTGACATGCATATGCGCACTGTGACGTATAAGGGCTGGTTTGTTCTCTGGTCCCTGGCTGTGGACAAGATCGACAAGACCAATGCCAAGATTTATGATGAATGGCACTCCCGTAATGATCGCGCCTATATCGGCTACTGGTACAGCGCCGACGGTGTTGAGTGGACATGGGGTGGTCGCCTCTTTCAGACGTCTGCTGATCTGCGTCCCTGGGAGTGGTCCGGTTCTCTGGTGATGCGTGAAGGCACTGAGAACAAGGTCGATATGTTCTACACGTCCGTTGGTGCGCCGGATGGTAATTCTGTTCCGGCTGTTTGCTCCGGCACCATTCATGCTGATGACAAGGGTGTCTGGTTTGAGGGCTTCTCGGCCAGCACGGAAATGTTCAAGGCTGATGGCGTTCATTATGCCAACGCTTCTGAAGATGCGTATTTCGATTTCCGCGATCCGCAGCCGTTCATCAATCCGGGTGATGGCGAGCTTTACACGCTGTTTGAAGGCAATGTTCCTGGCATGCGGGGGCAGTTTGTCGTCGGTTCTGACGAGATGGGCCATGTTCCACCAGGTTATGCGGTGGATCCGGGTGCGCAGTATGGTGCTGCGGCAATCGGTCTGTCCCGGTGTGTGTCCAACTGGCGCAAGGGCGATTATTCACGTTGGGAACTGATGCCTGCTCTGGTGACGGCTCTGGGCGTGAATGATCAGACGGAGCGTCCGCATTTCGTCTTCAAGGACGGTCTGACCTATCTGTTCACCATCAGCCATCATTCCACCTATACGGGCAAAAGTACGGGCCCTGATGGCGTGTATGGTTTCGTGTCCGAGAAGGGGATTTTTGGTCCCTACAAGCCTCTGAACAGCTCGGGCCTGGTACTTGGGAACCCGTCTTCGCAGCCGTATTCGACGTATTCGCATTTCGTGGATGCGCAGGGCTACGTTCAGTCGTTTATCGATACGATTCCGGCGGCTGGTCAGAACGCTGAAAGCCCTGATACCTATCGTATTGGCGGCACGCTTGCTCCGACGGTGCGCCTGGTTCTGGATGGTGACCGGACGTTCCTGACGGAAGTTCATGATTATGCGCAGGTTTTTGCGCAGGCCGCCTGGCCGGCGTCTTTGGCCTATGACGTTCGCGCCTGATTTTTATAAAGGCAGGGTTCGTTCTGCCTGAAAATCGGGATTGAGACATTGTGAAAGCCATCCCCTGCATGGGGGTGGCTTTTCATTTTTCTGGAGCGTTGATTGATGATGGAACGCAGGCTCGGAAAGCTGCCACCCCGTTATGATGCGCGGACCTATCGGTTTTCGCCTGTTCTGGCGGCGCGTGTTCCAGAGGTTCCGGAAAGTCAGGACTGGTCTGAAGGGGTACCGTATCAGATGTGGGGCAATGACCGGTTTGGTTGTTGCGCGTTTGCTGCGCATGCAGCTCTCACGGCCACCTGGACCAAGGCGGCTCAGGGGCTGGTTCTTCTGTCCAGTGAGCAGGTCCTGCAAAATTATGGAGCAGTTACGGGATTTGATCCGGTAACCGGTCAGAACGATAATGGCACTATTCTTCTTGAACAGTTGGGATACTGGAAAACAGACGGCTTTGTTCGGCCTGGTCAGACCAAGGATTATCTGACGGCCTACGGGGTTATTGATGCCCATTCCGTCAATGGGATCAAGCGGGGCATTTCTTATCTTGGGGGCGTTCTGGCGGGGGTGCAGGTGCCTCGTGGGTTTCTGGATCTTCCATTGGGTGCGAGCTGGGATTGGGACGCCATTCAGGATCATGCCTTTGTTGGGGGGCATGCGATTGCGCTAACGGGTTACACGGGTCAGGGCGTATTTTTCAATACATGGGGCAATCGGACATTTATGCCCTGGGATACATTGCTGCGGATCTGCGATGAGGCTTACGGGCTCGTCAGTCGGCAGAATTGGCTGACAGTGTGTGGTATTTCCCCCAAAGCAGAAGATATTCAGGCTCTTGTTGCGGAAATGAGTGCTGCATGAGGCTGATCTATGTCTTGCCTGTATGGCTGTTGCTCTCAGGATGTTCCTTTACCAATAGTGCGCAGACTTCAATCAGTGCGGTACTGGCTGGTGTTCAGGAGGATCTGACGAAAGCGGGTGTTGTCAGTGCTTCGGATGTGCAGGGATGGTCTGAAGAGCAGGCGGCCCGTTTTGATGCCAATGTTCATGTATTACAATGCGCGCAGCGAAACGTGGACCCTGTTGTTGCGCTTGTTTCCGGACCTGTAGCCATGCAGTTGAATGGCAGTCTGACCCAGTCTGGTTCTTTTTCTGTTTCGGCCCTGACGAGTGTTCCTGTTCTGGGCATTACGGCAGAGGCCAGCCGTTCAAAAACACAGCAATTAAGTTTGCCTGTGCAGTTTGTGCCTCTCTCTGCGTTGCCGGATGCAGAAATGCAGCGTGAGGTTGAATATGCAGGGGCTTTGATGAGCCAGTCCGACGCTATTCGTCAAAGGGAAGGGGAGAAAATTCTGCTATCTCGGCAGACCTTGGCGGCGCATATTCTGGAGCTTCAAAAGCTGGATGTTTTGAAACTATGCAAAGCTGATCAGCCTGTCCGTCCATTCGTAGGACTACATGAGCACTGAGAAGCAGAGAGCGTAAGGTCAAAGTTGTATATGGAATGCGTACGGAAGAGCATTGTTTTCTTTGCTCTCATCAGATTTTCTGATTTCCGTTAAATCGGCTGGTCGGAGTGAGAGGATTCGAACCTCCGGCCCCTGCGTCCCGAACACAGTGCTCTACCAGGCTGAGCTACACTCCGTGCCGATGGCGCTTCTCCTAACGAGGATTTACAGAATGCGCAAGAGGGCGCGCCTGAAAATCAGACGGGGAGCAGCAATCTTTTGAGGTGTCGCCATGAAAATAGCACCGTGGTTACTTCTCCTTGAAGGTTCCAGACTGGTAAAAGACCGACGCCGCCGTCTTCGACGAGCACTCGTGAGTCTGCAGAGTCATCACGGTTATCGCCCATCACGAAGAGCTTGCCTGCTGGAACCGTAAACATAGGAACGGTGTCGAGTGTTCCTATGGTTGTTAATTTGAGAATGTCGTGGTGAGACCCGTCGGGGAATGTTTCCTCATATCGTCTTGCAGGGGTAGATATTCCCGGGTGGAGTTCTGCTTGGTCTTGTCCTTTGTCGTGCCAGGGAAGGGTTTTGCCATTTAGAACGACATGACCGTTGGATAGGGCAATCGTGTCTCCCGGCAGGCCAATGACACGTTTGACCCAGGTTTCATTCAGGTTGGCAGGGGCTCGGAAAACGACCACATCTCCGCGATGCGGCAAGCGGGTAAAAAGACGGAAATGCGGAAGAACCGAAAGTCGCGCTGCGAAAGGAAGATTGGCTGTTCCCCATCCATAAGATGGTACGACAGCGACGATTTCGTCTCCGATTTCGAGTGTTGGCTCCATTGAGGCCGAAGGCACGACATAACCAGCGCCGAATGCGCTGTGAATAAAAAATGCGCCGAGCAGCGGTGGAAGCGCGGGAAGAATTTTTTGGAATGTATGTCGCAGGGTCATTAGGTGTCTCCGTCGTGCAATAGGATGTCACGCGGAGGAGCAGCTGCAACTTAAGTTCTGGACACGTTGTGTCAGTCAAAAAGCAGGCGATCCGTCATGGATCGCCTGCTGAGAATGCTCAGAGAGCCTTTTCAAGTGCGGGAAGGACCTCGAACAGGTCACCCACGATACCGTAATCGGCGACACGGAAGATGGGGGCTTCCGGGTCCGTGTTGATGGCAACAATGACGCGGCTGTCCTTCATGCCGGCCAGATGCTGGATTGCGCCAGACAGGCCAACAGCAATGTAGAGTTCCGGAGCCACGATCTTGCCGGTCTGGCCGACCTGCATTTCGTTCGGGGCAAAGCCGGAGTCCACAGCGGAACGGGATGCACCAATGGCCGCGTTCAGTTTATCGGCAATGGGTTCGAGCAGCTTGAAGTTTGCTGCGTCTTTCATTCCCTTGCCGCCCGAGATGACCACGCGGGCTGCCTCAAGTTCCGGGCGATCGGAGGCAGAAAGTTCCACCTTCACGAAAGCGGACTTTTCGCTGGCTGGTGCGTCCAGTGTCTCGACCGGAGCGGAGCCGCCGTCTTTCGTAGCGGGATCAAAGCTGGAACCCCGGACCGTCAGAATCTTGATGGCATCTGAAGACCGGACGGTTGCCAGTGCATTGCCTGCGTAGATCGGACGAACAAACGTTTCGGCATCCTTGATTTCGACCACATCCGGGATGGGTTGAACGTCAAGTAGGCCTGCCAGACGCGGCAGAATGTTCTTTCCGCTAGCGGAGGCAGAGGCCACAATGTGGCTGTAGTCCTTTGCGATGGATGCCAGTAGATCGGCGGCAGGTTCGGCCAGATCCGTGGCCAGACCGGGCACGGACAGAACCCGCTTGACGCCCGGAAGGGCCGCAGCGGCGCTGGCGCCTTCACCAAAGACGATGGCGTCTACATCGCCAAGACGTGCGGCGGCTGTCAGGGCTGAACGTGATGCCTGACGAACTTCACCATTCTCGACTTCGAGCAGAACAAGAGCGGTCATCAGATCACCTTCGCTTCTGTCTTGAGCTTTTCGACCAGTTCGGCCGCACTGCCCAGCTTGATACCTTCCTTGCGTTCTGCCGGCTCTGCGACAGAAACGACAGTCAGGCGGGAGGCAAGATCAACGCCGAGATCGGCAGCTTCAAGCGTTTCAAGCGGCTTCTTACGAGCCTTCATGATGTTTGGGAGGGACGCATAGCGCGGTTCGTTCAGGCGCAGATCGGCCGTCACCACGGCTGGAAGAGCCAGGGAGACCACCTCCGTGCCGCCGTCGATTTCACGAGAGACTTCAATGCGACCGTCCGCGACAGTGACAGCACTAGCGAACGTGCCCTGTGGCCAGCCAAGCTTGGCTGCTAGGATCTGGCCGGTTGCGTTCATGTCATCATCGATGGCCTGCTTGCCCATGCAGACAAGACCCGGCTGCTCACGTTCCACAATGGCTTTCAGCGCATTGGCGACGGCGCGCGGCTCAAGCGTATCGTCTGTTTTGACCAGAATGGCCCGGTCTGCGCCCATGGCCATCGAGGTGCGCAGGATATCCTGCGCGGCCTGAACACCAATGGTCACGACGACCACTTCAGTTGCCACGCCTTTTTCGCGCAGGCGGATGGCTTCTTCCACCGCAATTTCATCGAACGGATTCAGGGACATTTTCAGGCCCTGCGTTTCGACACCACTACCATCGGCCGCTACACGCACCTTGACGTTGTAATCGACCACCCTTTTGACTGGGACCAGAATTTTCATCGTGATCTTTCGCTGCTGACGCCGCTGGAAAAACGGGCGACATCGTAGCGGAAATGGATCAGAAAGTCACATTCCGGTCAGAAAGCCGCCTGTTTGCTTGGAAGAATTACATCCCGACAGGGTAGTTCGGGCCGCCACTGCCTTCTGGCGTGCACCATTCGATATTCTGCGTCGGGTCCTTAATATCGCATGTTTTGCAATGGACGCAGTTCTGCGCATTGATGCGCAGAGACCACTCATTTTCCGCGCTTTTTTCCTGCTCGTAGACGCCTGCCGGGCAGTAGCGGCTTTCCGGCGAATCAAAGACGTCATGATTGACGGTGCGCCAGATGGCCTTATTCCGTAGCTTCAGATGGGCAGGCTGGTTTTCTTCGTGGTTGGTGGCGCTGAGGAAAACCGAGCTGACGCGATCGAAGGTTAGGACATTGTCTGGTTTCGGATAGCCGATCTGTTCGCACATCGCGGCTGGCCGTAATGTCTCATTGTCGGCATGCGGGTGATGGAGCGTCCAAGGGGCGCGGCCACGCAGGATCATGCTGTCGATGCCAGCGTAAAGTGCGCCAGCCTTCATGCCCCATTTGGCGAAAGCGGGACGGATATTGCGGACATCACGCAATTCGGACCAGAGCCATGAATTGCGGACGCGTTCTGTCAGGCTTGATGCTTCGGCCCGTTCGGTCTGGAGCGCTTCGGCCACAGCTTCGGCGGCCAACATGCCGGATTTCATGGCGGTATGTGTTCCCTTGATCTTGGGAACGTTCAGGAAGCCTGCTGAGTCACCCGCCAGAACGCCGCCGGGGAATGTCAGGCGAGGAATGGACTGAAGGCCGCCTTCAGAGAGCGCGCGGGCGCCGTAGATCAGGCGTTTGCCACCCTCGAAGTGTTCCCGGAAAGCAGGGTGCAGCTTCGTGCGCTGCATTTCCTCGAAGGGCGAAAGGTAGGTGTTGCTGTAGTCTAGGCCGGTTACGAAGCCATAGCTGACCAGATTGTCCCCGAAATGGTAGAGCCATGCGCCACCATAGGTGTGGTCATCCAGCGGCCAGCCAAAGCTGTGCTGGACGAGGCCGGGGCGATGCTTTTCCTTCGGGACCTCCCAGACTTCCTTGATGCCAAGGCCGTAAGTCTGGGTATCGACACCCTTGCGTAGGCCAAAACGCTTCATGGCGTGGGCGCTCAGGGAGCCGCGTGCGCCTTCGGTCAGGATTGTCTGTTTGGCACGGAGGATCATGCCGGGTGTGAAGTTGGGGCCATGCGTGCCGTCACGCTCGATGCCCATGTCGCCCGTAATGACGCCAGCAACACGATTGTTTTCAATGAACAGTTCAGCGCCTGCAAAGCCGGGATAGATCTCAACACCGAGGGCTTCGGCCTGTTCACCCAGCCAGCGACAGACTTCCCCGAGGGACACCACATAATTGCCGTGGTTCGCCATATGGGGCATGACGCGGTCCAGATACGGAATCTGAATGGCGCGCTTTTCCGTCAGGAACAGCATACGTTCTTCCGTGACTTCCGTGTTCAGCGGCGCTCCAAGAGAGCGCCAGTCTGGCAGGAGTTCCTCAAGCGAACGCGGCTCGATAACGGCACCAGAGACGATGTGTGCACCGATCTCGCTCCCTTTTTCGATCAGGCAGACCGACGCGTCCGGCGCAATCTGTCGGAGGCGGATCGCCGCGGACAGACCGGCGGGGCCACCACCGACCACCACGACATCGAATTCCATTTCTTCGCGTTCGATCTGGGTCATGATGTCAGGAACTCACTGTAGTCAGATAAAGGGACGGCGCCTCAAGGGCGCCGGGTAAAGGTCCAGTAGAAGGGCTGTCTGCCTTCCCGGAAGGCTTTTGCCTCATATCGGGTTGGGGACCATCCTTCGGGACGTTCCGTCTCCGGAGGGGGAGCATCAAACAGATCCTGCTTGCCCATCACTTCGATCACCCAGTCCTGATAGACAGGGTGATCGCTTGCCACGCGCCAGATGGCACCTGGCTTGAGAACGCGATGAAGCTCCCGAAGGTTTTCCGGATGCACAAAGCGACGCTTTGCATGGCGTGACTTGGGCCATGGGTCCGGAAACATCAGATAGGCGCGGTCCAGGCAGCCATCAGGCATATCCTTGAGCAGAAGACGTGCGTCTTCTGGCCAGATCCGGAAATGCTCGGGTGGTGCTGCTGTATCTTCCTCACCGTCTGGCACGAGACGCGACATCAGGGAGCACAGGCCGTTCTCGAAAACCTCTGAGGCAATGTACCCGACATCCGGGTTCATTTCAGACTGGGCAGCAGCGTGTTCGCCACCGCCAAATCCGATTTCAAGAAAGACGCGCGAGACCGGCGAGGAAAACCCGACGGTCGGGTTTCCTGCGGACGCAAAAGTGAAGCGCGGCAGTGTCTTTTCAAGAAGATGCTGCTGCCTTGCCCGGAGCGGATGGCCGCGCTGGCGGCCATAAAGCCGCTCCGGCTGGGGTTTGAGAGACTGTGTCAGGGTCTTACCTGTTCAGTGCGTTACGGAGGGTATCAACAAGATCCGTCTGTTCCCAGGTGAAGTTGTCCAGAGCGGCGTTCGGCACGCGACCGAAGTGACCGTAAGCGGACGTCGGAACATAGATCGGGCGGTTCAGGCGCAGATGCTTGCGGATGCCGCGCGGGGACAGATCCACAACGTCGTTGAGGAGCAGGCCGAGGCGTGCTTCGTCGATGTCCTTGCCCGTGCCGTCGAGATCAACATAGACTGACAGCGGCTTGGAGACGCCGATGGCATAGCTGAGCTGGATCGTGCAGCGATCTGCGAGACCAGCGGCAACGACGTTCTTGGCAAGATAACGCGCAGCATAAGCAGCCGAACGGTCAACTTTCGTGGGGTCCTTGCCGGAGAATGCGCCACCACCATGAGGAGCTGCACCGCCGTATGTGTCCACGATGATCTTGCGACCTGTCAGACCAGCGTCACCATCCGGGCCACCAATGACGAAGTTGCCGGTCGGGTTCACATAGAACTCGTCTTCCGGGCAGCTCCAGCCATTTGGCAGAACGTCATTGACGACGCCGCGAAGCGTTTCGCGGATCGTGTTCTGGCTCATGCCTTCAGCGTGCTGCGTGGAAATCACTACAGACGTCACGCCAACCGGCTTACCATCGACATAACGCAGCGTGACCTGGCTCTTCGCGTCCGGAAGAAGGCCGGCGCCGCGGGCGTCACCGTTCTTGCGGTAGTCACGGATACGCTCAAGGATTGTCTGGGCGTAGAACAGCGGAGCCGGCATCAGGTTTTCGGTTTCGCGCGTGGCAAAGCCGAACATGATGCCCTGATCGCCAGCGCCTTCGTCCTTGTTAGCGCCGCTGTCCACGCCCTGGGCGATGTCAGCGGACTGTGCGTGCAGGTAGGACGTGATGTCTGCCGTCTTCCAGGAGAAACCTTCCTGGTCGTAGCCAATGTCCTTGATGGCCTCGCGTGCGCGGTCGATCAGCGTGTCTTCGACAGCCTTCGGGCCACGGACTTCACCGGCCAGGATGACACGGTTCGTCGTGACCAGCGTTTCACAGGCAACGCGGGCTTCCGGATCGGCTTCAAGATAAGCGTCCAGGACGGTGTCGGAGATACGGTCTGCCACCTTGTCGGGATGGCCCTCGGAAACGGATTCAGAGGTGAACAGGAAATCGCCGTGATTGCGCACTCAGGGACCTCGCAGGGAATGAGTGGTGAAAAGGGCCGCAGACGCCATGACGGACGGACTGCAGCATTCAGGAAGGCACGGCTTGGCGGAATTGCACGCAGGGGTCAAGTGCCTTGGGGAAGGTGAAGGGAATTTTCTCTCAACGTCTTGTGTAAGGTATTGTAGAACAAGGAAGAATATAGATCGTTATCTACGATCCTGCATGGTGAAGAAACAGGGGCAGACGAATACTTCGTCTCAAGATATGTATAGCCGGGTCAAAAACGCCGTATCTCAACGAGGGACACATGGCATACGTTGTAAGTTTCTTTAGCGGTAAATCATGTCTGGTGACAGGAGCCGGAGGTAATATCGGTCTTGCAACCGCTTTGCGTCTTGCAGAGATGGGAACGGATATTGCCCTGCTTGACATGAATGCGGATGCTCTTGCGAAAGCGGAAGCCGCGGTTCGCGAAAAGGGTGTGAACGTACAGTCTTATGTCTGCGACGTGACGTCTGAGTCTTCCGTCAATGACGTGGTCAGCCGTGTGATCTCCGATTTCGGGAAAATCGACTTTCTGTTTAACAATGCGGGATATCAGGGGGCTTTTGCTCCGGTTCAGGACTATCCGGCTGAAGATTTTCCGAAGGTTCTGAACATCAACGTCACGGGCGCTTTCCATGTTCTGAAAGCGGTCTCGCGGCACATGATCGAGAATGGCTACGGACGCATTGTGAACACGGCCAGCATGGCGGGCGTCAAGGGACCGCCGAACATGGCAGCTTATGGTGCTTCCAAGGGGGCGATTATTGCCCTGACCGAAACCGCTGCTTATGACCTCGCACCATACAATATCCGGGTGAATGCAATCAGCCCGGGATACATGGGGCCGGGCTTTATGTGGGACCGACAGGTTGAATTGCAGGCGAAGGCCAACACGCAGTATTTCTCAACCAATCCCGAGGAAGTCGCCAAGCAGATGATCGGGAGCGTTCCGATGCGTCGGTATGGCGATATCAATGAAATCCCCGGCGTGGTCGCGTTCCTTCTCGGAGACGATTCCAGTTTTATGACGGGTGTGAATCTGGAAATTTCCGGAGGCTGACAGCGCTGCTTTTCGCCGGGCGGTTAAACTGCCCGACGAAGCACGTCCGCCATGCCGTAAAGGCCCGGTGGCTGCTGTGCGAGCCATCGGGCTGCCATGATGGCTCCGCGGGCAAAGACCCTGCGATCGAGGGCGCGGTGAGACAGTGTGATCTGTTCGTCTGCCGCCATGAACATCAGGTCGTGTTCCCCCACGATCTGGCCCCCGCGCAGGGATGCAAAACCGATGGCTCCGTCTGGGCGGGCGCCATTCTGATCGAGACGTATGACGTCCTCAAGGGCCACGTTTCGCCCTTCCGCAACGGCTCGTCCAATCGCAAGGGCTGTGCCAGACGGAGCATCTACCTTCTGGCGATGATGAACTTCCACAATTTCTGCATCGTATCCCGGCAAACCGGCGCCAAGTTGTTTGGCAAGCTCCAGAAAAAGGGTCAGTGCGGGGGAGAAATTGGCGGCCTGAAGGACCGGAATAAGCTTTGCAGCCTTGTCGACCGCAGTTTGATCATCAGCACCAAGGCCTGTCGTACCCAGAACCCACGGGCATTTCGCCTCTGCAAAGGCTGTAGCGTGAGTCTGGACGGTAGAAGCATGACTGACATCGATCACAACATCACAGTTTTTCGCAAAAGCGGTAGGGTCAGACGTGATGTTGCGGCTCGCATCGGCATGTCGGGACAAACCTCCAGCGAGTGACGTTCCGGCCTCCTCCGCACAGAGCGAACCTAGCCGGCCTGTAATGCCAGCAATACCGATGCGGGGAGAAATCGTCATAATCCGTGCCTGACCGTCAGAAACTGTTGGCTGCAACCTAGGGGATTATTGGCGCGCGTCAAAACGTTGACGGGCATTCTCGATTTCATCCCGATGAGTCACGGCCCATCGGCCAAAGGCTTCTGTAATACTCTGGAGGGAGCGGCCCAGATCCGTCAGGGCGTAGTCGACGCGGGGCGGGGTTGTTGGTGTCACTGTGCGTTTGACCAGCCCGTCCCGTTCCAGATTTCGCAGCGTCAGGGTCAACATACGCTGTGAAATTCCCTCTATGGAGCGGCGAAGTTCACTAAAACGCATGGAGCCGTCTCCCAGAATCCGAACGATCAGGATGCTCCACTTGTCTCCAACGCGAGCCAGAATGGCGCGGACAACGGCGCATGTGTCGCTCTCATGCGTTATGGGAGGAGGAAGGGTACTAACATCCATGTGCCTATGATCCCTGAATGTGCCGTCTTGCGAAGGCGTGAGAAAGGTTTCTTATCTTGTGCTGGTTACGATCAGGAACCGGAAGAGAAAAGATGAAACTCCTTCACATCGACTCCAGCATTCTCGGCGGTTTTTCCGCCACCCGTCAGCTTAGCGTTGCCATTGTTGAGCGTTATCGCCAGAAACATCCGGATCTGGAGGTCACATCCCTTGATCTGGTCGCAGAACCGCTGCCGCACCTGGATGGCGAATCACTGTCATTTCTGGGGAAAGAGCTGACAGCCGATGCCGCGTCCAACCCTGTGCTCGTGGCGGGTGCAAAGGCTCTGGCCGATTTCAAAGCAGCCGACATTCTCGTGCTTGGTGTACCAATGTACAACTTCGGGATTCCGAGCCAACTGAAGTCCTGGATCGATCGCATTGCAATCGCCGGTCAGACGTTCCGCTATGGGGAAAATGGCGTCGAAGGCCTTGCCGGTGGCAAGACGGTCGTGATCGCTGGTGCCCGTGGCGGCATCTACTCGGAAGGAACGCCACAGGCTATTTTTGAGCATCAGGTGACTTACATCAAGGCCGTTCTTGGTTTCCTTGGTGTTACGGATATTAAAGTCATCGAGGCCGAAGGTCTGGCTGTAAATGGCGGCAACGATCGCCCTCGCATCCTTGCGGAAGCAGAGAGCGCCATCGCGGCTCTTTGAGGTTTAATCCGTAACGCCGGTATCCGGTCCGAACGTCTCGTAACGCAGACGTTCGACTGGAATGCCGGCTTTCGGGAGAAACTGCACCATCTCACGCATGAAGCCGGTTGGACCACACAGGTAGCAGGCTGCGTTTTCTGGAAGATGTGACGCAATCCAGTCCGCATCTGGCCGACCGTCTATAGACGTCAGACGAGTATAAAGGCTGATGTTTCCTGAGGCGTCTGCAAGCTCGCGCAGTTTACTGGAAAAAGGAGCGGCTTCCGCAGAATGTGCGATCTGAATAACGCTGACCGGAACGGCGTCTGATTTTTCTGCCAAAGATTCGATCATGCCGATCATGGGCGTGATCCCGATTCCAGCGCAGATGAATGCAACGGGCGTTTCAATCTTCTCCGGGAGAACGAACTCGCCCGCCGGTGGTGACAGGCGAACCTCATGCCCCACACTGTCTGCGCTGTTGAGCCATGTTGAGACGATACCGTTTGGCACATGCCGGACACTGATGGTGTATCCATCGTGACCTGGCTTTGACGTGATGCTGTAATTGCGACGTGTCTGACCATGGCTTGGAATATTCAGATCCACGCCAAGATACTGGCCAGGAACAGCCTGAATGACGCTCTTGCCATCCACTGGCTTGAGTTCGAGCGTTGTCACGTTCTCACATTCCCTATGGGCCTGAGCGATCGTGAAAGAACGCCAGCCTGTCCAACCCCCTTCAGCTTGAGCGCTTGTATCGTAAAGCTGGTGTTCGCGACCGATCAAAATATCGGCCAGAGCCCAGTATGCCCGACCCCAGGCATCCAGGATTGCTGGTGTCGCGGCCTCACCCAGAACATGCTGGATCGCTCCAAGAAGCGCCGTTGCGACATGCGGATAATGTTCGGGCAGGATTTCCAGACTGACATGCTTCTGAGCAATGCGTTCTACCGCGCCACCCAGAACGCCAAGATTATCGATGTTCTTCGCATACGCCAGAACAGCCATGGCCAGAGCGCGAGGCTGCGTTCCCTTGGACTGATGGGTCGGGTCAAACATTTCAGCAATGGCAGGGTCGGCCAGCAGACGACGATACATCTCGGTTGTGATGTCGAGGCCGTGCGCTTCCAGCGCAGGAATGGTCGCCTTGATGACGGCGATAACGTCTGGAGTAAGGCTGCGGTCTGAAGAGGACATGATAGGTCTTCTTAAAGGTGTATAAAAAATACATCTTTAGGCGCGTGACTTCGCCTCGTCAATCTGCCAGAGGAGTCGTATGCGCCTCACCCTTCACACTGACTATGCTCTGCGGACCCTGCTTTATCTGGGTGGACGACCTTCCGTGCGTGTCTCCATCCGTGACATTGCTGAGGCTTACGGAATTTCAGAGAATCATCTCGTGAAGGTCGTGCATCGTCTGGGGCAGGGGCAGTTCATCACAACAACAAGAGGGCGAGGCGGCGGTCTGACACTGGGGCGTCCGGCGCAGGAAATCGGAATCGGAGAGGTTGTTCGCTTCACGGAAGACGACATGATGCTGGTGGATTGCGAGGGGCGTGCTGCGGGAAACCGGGCCTGCATCCTGTCTCCGTCTTGTCATTTGCGCGGCGTACTGGGTGAGGCGCTCGGTGCATTCCTGGCAGTTCTGGACCGTTATACGCTCGCAGATCTCTTGCGACCGGCTGATCTGGCGCGGTTGTTTCCAGAACTGACGCAGCCTTTGTCGGGTAATTCTGAAAAAGACTGACTTCACTTTTCGTGCATCTGAATGGGCGCATGGCGTACTCCTAATCCGTGCAATGTGATTGGAAGAGTTCGACATCCCGGGCGAAAGTTAGCCGTTACTTCTGGTCATCAGACTGAAGAAAAGGATGTGACGTTCATGCCTGATGCAACAATGGCTGAGCAGGTTTCGAAAAAGCCTGGTTTTATTGCCGCCCTTGATCAAAGTGGCGGATCAACCCCCAAAGCCCTTGCCCAATATGGCATCGAACCCGATGCCTATTCCAATGACGCAGACATGTTCCGGCTGATGCACGAAATGCGGGTCCGGATCATCACGTCTCCTGCGTTTCAGAGTCATGAAGTTCTGGCCGCAATCCTGTTTGAGAAAACCATGGATGGCACGGTCGGGGACGTCCCTGTTCCCACCTATCTCTGGAAAAACTGCGGCATTGTCCCGTTCCTCAAGATCGACAAAGGGCTGGAAGAAGAAAAGGATGGCGCTCAGTTGATGAAGCCCATTCCCGGTCTGGATGCTCTTCTGGAGCGTGCTGCCAAACTGGGCGTGTACGGAACCAAGGAGCGGTCAGTAATCCGATTGGCCAACCCCGAGGCTATCAAGGCGATTGTCCAGCAGCAGTTCGACATTGCGGCCCAGGTTGCCTCTCACGGGCTGGTTCCCATCATGGAGCCTGAAGTTCTGGTCAAAAGTCCCGAGAAAGCAGACGCTGAAGCCATTCTTGCCAAGGAACTGGCCCTTGGTCTGGACGCGCTGCCCGGTGATTATCCGATCATGCTGAAGGTCACGATCCCTGAAAATCCGGATCTGTATGCAGATCTTATGAAGCATCCCCGGATGCAGCGTGTTGTCGCTCTGTCAGGGGGCTATCCGCTGGATCAGGCCTGCCAAAAACTCAAGGCAAACCATGGCATGATCGCTAGCTTCTCCCGTGCGCTCGTGGATGATCTGCGCGTGTCCCAGTCCGATCAGGAGTTCAATGCGATCCTGAGCAAAGTGGTGGACCGGATTTACGATGCTTCGGTCAACAAAACCTGAAGCAGTCGGGAGGCCTGTCTTAGCACAGGCCTCTTTTCGTTTTCCGAAAAGACTGAAGGATAAAGGGATATGAACACGCCCACGCTCTGGCTCATCCGGCATGGGGAAACGGACTGGACCATCAGCGGCCAGCACACAGGCCGCACAGATATTTCTCTTACGGAAAATGGTCGGGAACAGGCACGCGCCCTGAAATCACGTCTTGCAGATCAAACATTCGATCAGGTGCTTTGCAGCCCCCTTCAACGCGCTCGCGAAACCTGCGAACTGGCTGGGTTGGGCGTGCAGGCTCAAATGGAGCCTGACCTCATGGAATGGGACTACGGCGTTTATGAGGGGCGAACCTCTGCTGACATTCTCAAGGACGAACCAGGCTGGTCTTTATGGACATCCGATGTCCAGAACGGAGAGACTGCGGAACAGGTCCAAACACGAGTTGGTCGCCTGCTTGATCGCCTTCTTGCACAGCAGGGTACGATTGCGTTGTTTGCGCATGGTCACATTCTGCGCAGCCTCATCAGTATGTGGGTGAGCAATGACGTTCGTTTGGGCGAGAATATTCTTCTTGATACAGCATCTGTCTCTGTTCTGGGGTTCCAGCGTAACGCAAGGGTGTTGCGCAAACTGAACACCTGAAAGTGCCGTGGAAATTTTATGGCACCTCTGTGCGAATGGCATTTTGCGGCTTAGTGTCTGAACACAGGATCGCCTCTTGGGTGGCATCGGACAGACTGGCAGTCTCCCCGTCATCAAGAGCAGTCAATGATGGTGGAGCCGGTAATGATTATTTCTTCCGCAACAGATTATAGAGAAGCAGCCCGCCGTCGCCTGCCTCCTTTTCTGTTCCAGTACATTGATGGCGGTTCTTACGCTGAACAGACGATGCGTCGGAATGTCTCTGATCTGGCTGACATCGCCCTGCGCCAGCGCATTCTGAAAAACGTCTCTGCGCTTAACACAGGGACAGAACTGTTCGGGCGCAAACTCAATATTCCTGCGGCTCTGGCTCCCGTTGGTCTGACAGGCATGTATGCACGCCGGGGTGAGGTTCAGGCAGCTCGCGCAGCCGCCCGAAGAGGTATTCCATTTACATTATCGACCGTCTCGGTCTGTCCGATTGAAGAAGTACAGGGACGCAGTCCTGTTCCCATCTGGTTCCAGCTCTACGTGCTGAAAGACCGGGGCTTCATGAAGAACGCGCTGGAACGCGCCAAGGCCGCTGGTATTACCACGCTGGTCTTTACGGTCGATATGCCGACGCCGGGCGCCCGTTACCGCGACGCGCACTCAGGAATGTCCGGCCCGAACGCCGCGATCCGGCGTTACCTGCAGGCCATGACGCATCCAATCTGGGCTTGGGATGTTGGCCTGCGAGGCAGACCGCATGATCTGGGTAATATTTCCCGCTACCGAGGCAATCCGACCAAGCTGGAAGATTATATTGGCTGGCTCGCCAATAATTTCGATCCGTCCATCAGTTGGAAAGATCTGGAATGGATCCGCGACTACTGGGATGGCCCTATGGTCATTAAGGGGATTCTCGACCCGGAAGATGCAAAGGATGCTGTGCGGTTCGGGGCTGATGGGATCGTTGTTTCCAACCATGGTGGCCGTCAGCTTGACGGTGTTCTGTCTAGTGCCCGTGCCCTTCCGCCTATTGCAGAGGCCGTCAGGGGAGAGTTGAAAATTCTGGCAGATTCCGGCGTCCGGTCCGGCCTTGATATCGCTCGAATGGTGGCAATGGGAGCAGATGCCGTGCTGCTGGGCCGTGCCTTTGTTTATGCCCTTGCTGCCGATGGACAGAAGGGGGTGGAGAATTTGCTCGATATTATGGAGAAAGAACTCCGTGTCGCCATGACCCTTACGGGTGCGAGCACTATTTCGGATTTGACGTCCGAAAGTCTGACGCGTTTGGCTCCAGAATTTGGCTGAATTTTTTCTGGTAGGCGCCGCATAACTTGCGGCGTTCTTAGTACGATGCAGTAATATGTATTGCTGTCTAATTAAAGAGCTAGATCGAAATAGATATCTATTTTTCAAAAATTTATACTATTTGGAACCTATGCCCGGGAAAGACAATGCCCCAAACTGACCTTCTCGACACAGATGTTGCACTCGCAAGGATGGTTCTGACCGAGGTCGGGATTCTCGAAAAACAATTGATCCGCTGGATGGCGGAGATGGAAAAAATTGATGGGCAAATTTTCTGGAAACTCAATAATGCATGGGTCGAACGCCATAAATCAAAAATCGCATCGTATTACGGAATTATTAAGCAGCCACTTCTCGATAATATAACCATTCATCATGTTCCCCTAACAACGTGTATGACGGGAGAACTCCTGGGAATTGGAGGTCTTCCTCGTCCTCCAAACTGGTTCCGGCGATACGCGAAACAGGAAAGCAGCCATACGCTTGGAATAGAAACGTCACGGTTATTTCCCTCAAAGTATAGATTATCGGAAACTGCTCCGCTTCATGCGGCGAAGCGTGGAATGGCCAGTTATATGCGTTTGTTCAGGAGTTCGGGGCATAGCCTTCCTAATGAACAATGGTTCGATCAGGCTCTTCTTGATATTGAAGATATGAGTCGGGACTTTCCACATCTTCTGTGGGTTGCGCGTGAGGGGGTAATTCGAGAAGATCCGGCTTCTTCAGTCAATGATATGAATAGTCGGCTTGAGCTTTTTCAGGTTCCCGATTCACCAAAGCCTTCCGAGAAAACACTGACACGGTTTTCTACTCGATTAAGTGAACCAGGCGGAGATCTAGATCTCGATTTTGCAAGATTTTTTTTGCAGGAATATGGAAAGATTTCTGAAATTTATCAAAGGCATTATAATGTACTTAGTGTACCGCCCCTGTATCGTGCCGCTATTTTCCCACGCTTTGTACAACTGATTAATCTGGTTTTTTCGAAAACCGGTTCAGTCATTAAGGCGGCTGAAGTACTCATCCAAAATCCCGATCTTTATATTTTTCGTCCTGGACATCCGGAAAATACGGGTGTCATGTCGTTTGGACAATTCCATCGTCTGCGAACAAAATTTCCTGCCAGAAAGCGCCTCCCGGCAAAGTCGTCATGCTGTGGGAGTTTTTCTGATAAGCCGGATATTACAATATCCATCTTCCCTGGCTGTCTTTGTATGGTTGCTGCAGCGAAAGAGTCATCTGATGTCTCATGGTTATTGTCTCTGTGTACGCAAGCTTTGAAAAAAGAGGATGTTGCGAAGTTTAATCGCCTTGTAGCGACCGTTGGAGAACTTGCCACGATTGATGCTATTCGTGGACTTGCACGACTTCGATCCAAAGTTCGGCATTCGACAATGTTAGGTCAGTTGAACGCGGCCCTTGCATATGCAGCGTCGGCATCCGGATTGACGACAGTTGAAGCAGAGGAACTTGTTGCACTGCAATATGGGTTAAATGAATCCCATAGCCGCGTGGATGAGTTATCTGCTGGTGTCAAAGTGGTTTTGAACCTAACGGGTTCAGGTCAAGGGATGGTCCACTACGAAGATGCTGAGAATAAACATTTAAGCAGGCTTCCCGTTATGGTGCGTAAAGCTCCGGGAGTTGAAGCGATTCTTCGCGCGGCAAGAGCAGACGCAAAAATGCTGACAGCTGATATGTCCATTCATCGCCTGAGGTTGGAGCGGTCGTGGCTGACGGGGCAAACCTGGCTTTACTCCGTGTTTCAGGAGCGCTGGCTTTCTCATCCTGTTCTCGGGTGGCTTGCACGGCGCCAGATATGGCTTGTTGCTGAACCAGATGGGACGGTTTTCACCTGCCTGTTTGGAAGAAATGGGGAAGTGTATGACCCCGACGGAAATAAGCATCTTCCCCTTAAAGCCGGAGTACTCCTGAGTCTTTGGCATCCTCTTCACAGTGAAGGAAAAGATGCTGACGGAAAATCCATTGTTGCACGTTGGAGAGCAACTCTGGAACGATTGAAAATCAGCCAGCCAATTCGGCAAGCCTGGCGGGAAACATACACACTTACTCAGGCAGAGCGTGAAAGCTCTCCGGCATCCTATCGCTATGCTGGACGAATTTTAAATCAGGCTCAGGTGGTTGAAATTGGGCGCAAAAGAGGATGGCGTATCCGCAACCTCTCTCCTCATATACCATCGTCCGAAAGTGCTCCCTGGACGTTCGGGCTCCCTGCGCATGGTATTTATGCTGAAATAAGAACCGGAGGTGTAGGGATAAACGATCTTGAACATGGTGCCGGGACTTTTACTCACGTCATCACTGATAGGGTCAGGTTTTGCGTCCTGAAAGATCAAGGAAACTGGCTCTATGACGGAGGCCGTAAACTGACTGAGATGAAAACGCCGCTTCGTCTTGGCGATATCTCTCAAGTCGTGTTTTCCGAGATTATGCGTGATGTTGATCTGATGGTCAGCACGGCTGCGAGCAATATTTCCTTTGACCCAGAAACGATCTCGTCCATTCCGGATCTTGGGGTATGGCGCCGCCAGTCGGGTCTGGCGAACATCTCCATATCAAATGAGTCACACTTCGGCGGTCTCGCTCAAAGTCGCCGTGAGGCAATTGTCTCTTTATTGCCGTCGTTTAAAGCTGGGGACGCGATTAGTGTTGACAGAAATTATGTATTTATAAACGGTGTTCGGCATAATTATAAAATTAATATCGGAACCGGTGATGTAATGGTTATTCCCTATAATCGTCATCTTGTCCTACGGTCCGATATTGGAAAATTTTCATATGATGAAAGTTCTGAGTATATACCCCTGCATGATGACAATCATTTGGCTTTAATTCTTAATAGAATCACGATGCTTCTAAAAGATAATCGTATTCGTGATCAGGATATTCTGGACCAGTTGACGTCACTTTCGGATTAAATTTGACGCTGCGTTTAGTCTGAAACTGGTCCAGTATTATTTCAGCTCTTCAGAGTGACCGTTAGTTTTTTAATGGAAGACAACGATCACGAATGACCATAAAAAAACCCCTCCGTTTCGGGAGGGGTATTCCGTATTCAGCGACCTTCGAAGAAGTCCCGAACCTTGGCGAAGAACCCGCTGTTTTCAGGGCTTGCCTTGGTGTGGTCATCACCAGCTTCCTTCTCGAATTCTTCGAGAAGTTCACGCTGGCGCTTGGTCAGGTGATGTGGCGTTTCCACCGAGACCTGAATGTACATGTCGCCACGCGCTGAGGAGCGCAGTACAGAGAAGCCTTTGCCGCGAAGGCGGAAAGTCTCGCCTGTTTGTGTTCCGGCCGGAATGCGGACACGGCTGCGGCTGCCATCAATGACTGGGACTTCCACTTCTGTGCCCAGTGCTGCCTGCGTCATGCGTAGCGGAACGCGGCAATAGATATTGGCACCATCGCGTTGGAAGATTTCATGTGACAGAACTGCGACGTGCACATACAGGTCACCCGGCTGTACGCCGTCGCCGCCAGCTTCGCCGCGACCCGCCATGCGGATGCGGGTTCCGTCTTCAACACCTGCCGGAATCTCAATCTTGAGTGTTTCGGTCTTAGCCTGTGTGCCAGAACCCTGACAGGACTTGCAGGGGTTGCGAACCGTGCGGCCAGAGCCGTTACAGGTTGGGCAGGGACGTTCCACAAGGAAGAAGCCCTGCTGAGCCCGGACCTTGCCTGCGCCATGACAGGTTGCGCAGGTCGTGCTGCCACCGCTCGCATCTGCCGAGCCTGACCCATGGCAGGACTCACAGGCGACGCGCGTGCGGACTTCAACCTCTTTGGTTACACCTGAAAAGGCTTCGGTCAGGGTGATGTCGACTTCAACCTGAACGTCAGCGCCTGTGCGACGTCCACCGCCACGACGACCGCCCATCATGTCGCCGAACATCTGGTCGAAGATGTCGCCCAGGCCGCCGGCACCAAAGCCGCCGAAACCGCCACCACCCATTCCGCCATCAAAAGCGGCATGACCGTACTGGTCATAGGCTGCGCGCTTCTGATCGTCCTTCAGGACTTCGTAAGCTTCGTTGATTTCCTTGAACTTCAGTTCAGCGGTCTCATCGCCCGGGTTACGGTCCGGGTGGTAGCGCATGGCCTGCTTGCGGAAGGCTTTCTTCAGCTCTTCCCCAGACGCCGTGCGCGAAACTTCAAGACTTTCGTAGTAGTCGATCTTCGTGGCCATGATCGGTCCTTGTCTGAGGGCCGGAAACAAGAATGGCGCCCACCCCCTTGCGGGAACGGGCGCCCTTCGGAAAACAGGTCAGGCGGGGCGGGAAGCCCCACCTGGGGAAGTCACCCGATCAGTGCTTCTTGCTGTCGTCGACGTCTTCGAAGTCGGCGTCAACAACATTGTCGTCCTTGGCTTCTGCGCCCGCGGCTTCGCCGCCCTGCTGGGCCTGCTCTGCCTGATACATGGCCTGACCAACCTTCATGGCCACCTGCGTCAGACGCTCGCTGGCGCTCTTCAGCGTCTCGGCATTGTCGCCACCCAGAGCTTCACGGGCTGCTGCGATGGCTGCTTCAGCTTCAGCCTTGTCAGCCGCCGGAACCTTGTCGCCACCTTCCGTGAGGGACTTCTCGGTCTGGTGGATCATGCTCTCGGTGCTGTTGCGCAACTCGACCAGTTCACGCTTGGCTTTGTCGGCAGAAGCGTTGGCTTCAGCTTCCTTGACCATACGATCAATGTCACCGTCGGACAGACCACCAGAAGCCTGGATCTTGATCTGCTGTTCCTTGTTCGTCGCCTTGTCCTTGGCGGACACGTTGACGATACCGTTGGCATCGATGTCGAACGTGACTTCAATCTGCGGAACGCCACGCGGTGCTGGAGCAATGCCCTGCAGGTCGAAGTTGCCAAGCAGCTTGTTATCAGCCGCCATCTCACGCTCGCCCTGATAGACCTTGATGGTCACGGCGTTCTGGTTGTCTTCAGCCGTGGAGAAGGTCTGGCTCTTCTTGGTCGGGATCGTCGTGTTGCGGTCGATCAGGCGGGTGAACACGCCACCCAGCGTTTCGATACCCAGCGACAGCGGCGTCACGTCGAGAAGCAGAACGTCCTTCACGTCACCCTTCAGGACAGCGCCCTGAACGGCTGCACCGATAGCGACCACTTCGTCAGGGTTGACGTTGCGAGCCGGATCCTTGCCGAAGAATTCCTTAACCGTCTCAATGACCTTCGGCATACGGGTCATGCCGCCAACGAGAATGACTTCGTCAATCTCGCTCGTGGAGACGCCAGCGTCTTTGATGGCGGAACGGCACGGGCCAAGCGTACGCTGAACCAGATCGTCAACCAGGCTTTCCAGCTTGGCGCGGGACAGCTTGACGACGAGGTGCTTCGGACCGGACGCATCAGCCGTGATGAACGGCAGGTTGATTTCGGTTTCCTTGGAGGAGGAAAGCTCGATCTTGGCCTTTTCAGCGGCTTCCTTCAGGCGCTGCAGGGCGAGCTTGTCGCCACGCAGGTCAATGCCCTGATCCTTCTTGAACTCATCAGCCAGGAAGTCGATGACGCGGTTATCGAAGTCTTCACCGCCCAGGAACGTATCACCGTTCGTGGACTTCACTTCAATCACGCCGTCAGAAATCTCGAGGATGGAAACGTCGAACGTACCACCACCAAGGTCATACACAGCCACCGTGCCGGAATCGCGCTTGCCAAGGCCATAGGCCAGAGCGGCAGCGGTCGGCTCGTTGATGATACGGAGCACTTCAAGGCCAGCAATCTTGCCGGCATCACGTGTTGCCTGACGCTGTGCATCGTTGAAGTAGGCCGGAACCGTAATGACAGCCTGTGTGACGGTCTCGCCAAGGTAAGCCTCAGCCGTTTCCTTCATCTTGCCGAGAACGAAAGCAGCGATCTGGGAAGGTGCGTAATCTTCGCCGCGGGCACGAACCCATGCGTCGCCGTTGTCACCCTTGACGATCTCATAAGGGACCATGCCCTTGTCCTTCGTCACGGTTGGGTCGTCGTAACGGCGACCGATCAGACGCTTGACGGCATAGAGGGTGTTGGTTGGGTTTGTAACAGCCTGACGCTTCGCGGCCTGTCCGACGAGACGCTCACCATTTTCGGTGAAGGCGACCATGGACGGCGTCGTGCGTGCGCCTTCGCTGTTTTCAATAACGCGGGTTTCGTCGCCTTCACGCACTGCAACGCAGGAGTTGGTCGTGCCGAGGTCAATACCGATGACTTTGCTCATGTACTTTTTGTCCTTTCAGCGGTTTGCCTCGGCCCTAGTCAGGCACCGGAGCGAACCCTTGTGACGTCAAATCCGAACCCTCACAGGTCCGTGTTTCCACGGTCAAATCTAGGCAGGGCAGCAAAGTGTTTCAAGGCCTTAAGAGCAACATCTTTTGTGAAAAATATGCGTTGAGCGCTTTCCCTTGTCGGATGTGGCTTTCGCTTGCGGCCGGAATGGTTCAGTTTGCTCGGAGACATGCACATTCATCTGACATCTCGCGCCATGATCCTGGCCGCACTGACCTGTCTTTCTGCCTGCGGACCGATCGGACCATCGCGGCTTCAGCGGGACGAGCTTGAATACTCGCGTGCGCTCGGGGAATCACAGAAGCACGAGATGCTTCTGAACATTGTTCGGCTTCGCTATGCTGATCCACCAACATTCCTTGATACGACGCAGGTTATTGCCGGTTACAGCGTCTCTAAAAGTGTGAGCGGTGGGTTCTACGCCTATCCTGCCACAGCGGTTGGCAATTACCTTTTTGGCACAGGCACAATGACGGCGGGCGAAAGCCCGACTTTCACCTATCAGCCTGTGACGGGCCAGCAATACGCGGAAAATATTGTCCGTCCGATTTCGCCGCTTGTAATCATGCCGCTCAGTTTGGGTGGTCTCCCGATTGATACGTTGCTACGGCTGACAGCGCAGTCGATTGATGGATTATCCAATGTCCGCGGAATTGGAGCCGGAGGAGGCTCTGTCCGTTTCTATCTGTTGTTGCATGATCTTCGGCAGCTCCAGATTGCCGGGGCTATGACCATCCGCATCACGACGGACGCGCCACCACCTTCTTCCTCGGATGATTCGACAAAGAAAAACGGGTCCAAGCCGGACACTCCCAATGGGCAGGAGCACTCCTATCTGGTGCTGTCTTCAACGTCTGACAGCAATCTTCTGGCTATTCAGGCTGAAGTTCGAAGGCTTCTGCATCTCGATCCTCACGCGGAGGAAGCGGAGATCGTTTATGGACCATACCCGAAGCATCCAGGGCAGATCGCTATTCTGACGCGTTCCATGCTCGCGATGCTCACTCAGCTGGCTTACGAAGTTGAAGTTCCTGAAGAAGATATCAAGGTTGGTCGTACTCCACCAACAATTGGTCAGGTTGGTATTGAAAATCGCCCGGAAGTGGTCATTCACTCAAGTCATAAAGCGCCTGAACGGCGGTATGCAGCCGTTGAGTATAATAACATGTGGTTCTGGATTGATGAAAAGGACTTCCAGAGCAAGCTGGCTTTTACAATGGTGCAGGTTCTAAGCGCATTGGCTGCAACAAATCATACCGGTGGTGCAGTAGTGACTATTCCAGCTGGATAGATGTATAAGTCATTCTATCTCTATAATGGTTCCAACACTTTTTTGTTACCAAAAACACGGCTTTGTTAGGATCATTCAAAAAGAAGTTTGGTGGACCTGAACTGATTATGGATTTACCGTCCCCAGTATTCAGTCTGGGAGGCATTCGGTTATGCCAAATATTCAAGGTAACAGGACTCTCGCGGAGTGGCTGACGCTGCTTCTGGGGGTCGTCATTCTTCTCGTAGGTCTGTTCTTCCTCATTGCGGGCGCTGACCTCGCGATGCTGGGTGGCTCAACCTACTACGCCCTCTGTGGCATCATTCTGATTGCCAGCGGCGTCTTCATGCTCATGGGCCGCACGCTTGGCGCTTTCCTGTATCTGGGAGCTCTGGCTTACACATGGGTCTGGTCCCTGTGGGAAGTCGGTTTCAGCCCCGTTGATCTTCTGCCCCGCGCTTTCGGCCCGACCATCCTCGGTATTCTCGTCGCACTGACTATTCCGGTCCTGCGTCGCATGGAAAGCCGTCGTACTCTCAGAGGAGCCGTCTGATGCGCCGGTCTCACCTTCTCGCAACAGCCGCAGGCCTCGCTCTCGCCTGTTCGCCCCTCGCTGCTCACGCTCAGTTCGCTCCCGCAGGGTCAGGAGGGGAGCCATCTTCGTCCGTTCCAGGGCCTGGTAATGCAAACGAGCCGACTGAAGCCTCTCCCAAGGAACAGGGCTACTTCTCTGGGCCGTCGCCCTATGCACCGCAGGCTCCGGGCGTAAACGCCGCTAACCTGCCGGACATTGAGTCGATTGATCCGTCTCAGATTCCGGCCATGGCTCCGCAGCAAAGTGCCAATCCGGCACGTGAAGACTGGGTGGCCTATGGGCGTGATGATAACCAGACGCGTTATTCCCCGCTTTCAGAAATCACACCTGAAAATGCAGGCAAGCTGAAGGTTGCCTTCACCTACCACACCGGAAGCTATCCGCGTCCTGGACAGGTGAACAAATGGGCAGCTGAAACCACACCGATCAAGGTTGGTGACGGCCTTTACATGTGTTCAGCCATGAATGACATCATGAAGCTTGATCCGGTCACGGGAAAGCAGATCTGGCGTCGGAACGTGGATGTCAAATACCACTCCATTCCCTATACGGCCGCCTGTAAGGGGGTGACGTACTTTACGTCTTCCGTCGTGCCAGAAGGGCAGCCCTGCCACAATCGCCTCATCGAAGGCACGCTGGATATGCGTCTGATTGCGGTGGATGCGGAAACCGGCGATTTCTGCCCCAACTTCGGGCATAACGGTCAGGTCAACCTGATGCAGGGTCTGGGCGAATCCGTACCGGGTTTCGTTTCCATGACGGCTCCTCCTCCGATCATCAACGGCGTTGCTGTTGTGAACCACGAAGTGCTGGATGGTCAGCGTCGCTGGGCGCCGTCTGGCGTGATCCGTGGTTACGATGCTGAAAGCGGAAAATTCGTCTGGGCTTGGGACGTCAATAATCCGACCGATCATAGCCAGCCGACTGGTAACCGCCACTATAGCCGTGGAACGCCAAACTCCTGGGCTGCTCTCACAGGCGACAATGCCTTGGGTCTCGTTTACGTTCCAACGGGTAACTCTGCGGCTGACTATTATAGCGCCCTGCGGAGTGACAACGAGAACCGCGTTTCTTCCGCAGTCGTGGCGATCGACGTCAAGACGGGTGAAGAGAAGTGGGTCTTCCAGACAGCCCATAAGGACGTCTGGGACTACGATATTGGTTCTCAGGCAACTCTGATGGATATGCCCGGCCCGGATGGTCAGCAGGTTCCTGCTCTCATCATGCCAACCAAGCGTGGCCAGACCTTCGTTCTTGATCGCCGGACCGGCAAGCCGATCCTGCCCGTTGAAGAACGTCCAGCTCCGTCTCCCGGCGTTATTCCGGGTGATCCGCGCACACCAACGCAGCCCTGGTCCGTTGGGATGCCAGCACTTCGCGTACCGGACCTGAAAGAGACGGACATGTGGGGTATGTCCCCCATCGACCAGCTCTACTGCCGCATCAAGTTCCGTCGTGCGAATTATGTGGGTGAGTTCACGCCGCCAAGCATCGACAAGCCATGGATCGAATATCCGGGTTATAACGGTGGCAGTGACTGGGGCTCCATGTCCTATGATCCGCAGTCGGGCATTCTGATCGCGAACTGGAACATCACCCCGATGTATGACCAGCTCGTGGACCGCAAGAAGGCTGACAAACTCGGCCTGATGCCGATCGACGACCCCAACTTCAAGCCGGGTGGCGGCGGTGCCGAAGGTAACGGTGCCATGGACGGAACGCCTTACGGTATCGTCGTGACGCCGTTCTGGGATCAGTATACGGGCATGATGTGCAACCGTCCGCCCTACGGCATGATCACAGCTATCGACATGAAGCACGGTCAGAAGGTGCTCTGGCAGCATCCGCTTGGTACGGCTCGTGCTAACGGTCCTTGGGGTCTGCCGACGGGTCTGCCATGGGAAATCGGTACACCGAACAATGGTGGTTCGGTCGTGACGGCTGGCGGCCTGGTGTTCATCGCTGCGGCAACGGATAATCAGATCCGTGCGATCGACGAACACACTGGCAAGGTCGTGTGGAGTGCCGTTCTGCCAGGTGGTGGTCAGGCCAACCCGATGACGTATGAAGCCAACGGGCATCAGTATGTTGCCATCATGGCTGGTGGACACCACTTCATGATGACACCGGTTTCTGACCAGCTCGTGGTTTACGCGCTGCCGGATGCCGTAAAACAGTAACATGACCCTGTGGCAGATGTGTTGTGCACATCCGCCACACTCCATCGTCAGAAGGAGACTTTCGTGCTAGCCATGCAGGGAAGTCTCCTTTTGTCGTTTCTGGCTGTTTTACCTGGGTGGCGGTCTGACATGAGGGCTTTGTCTGCGTCTCACGTTCAGAATGGTTTTCCGCCTCATCATGACGATCCGCTCTCCCGTTATTCTGCAAGTTTTGCCAGCGCTCACCACGGGTGGTCTGGAACGGGGGGCGATTGAAATTGCCGCTGCGATCAAGCAGGCAGGCGGAAAAGCCATCGTTGCTTCAAAACCAGGCCCTCTTCTTGTGCAGCTTCGCCATGCGGGCGCCGTGCATGTACCGCTGGATCTCAAATCGAAGTCGCCATTCTCGGTTCGCCGGCGAGCCCGTGATCTTCAGAAACTGATCCGGGAGCAGAAGGTCGATCTGGTGCATGCCCGGTCCCGTATTCCGGCATGGTCGGCATGGCTTGCCTGTCGTCGGGAGAAGATCCCTTTCGTGACAACATGGCATGGCGTTCACGAGGCTGGATGGTGGGGCAAAAAACTCTACAATTCAGTATTGGCACGCGGCACAAGAGTGATTGCAATCTCGCAGTATATTGCGGGACGCCTGTCTGGGCAGTACGGCGTTGAAGCAGATCGTCTTCGGACCATTCCGCGCGGCGCTGATCCTCTTCTTTTTGATCCGGCTGTCATTTCAGGGGAGCGAATTCAGAAACTCGCTGAAGCCTGGGCCATCCCCTATGGCGCACATGTCATTCTGATGCCTGCCCGTCTAACGGCATGGAAGGGGCAGCGTGTTCTGGTCGAGGCACTGGCTCTTCTGAAACAGAAGGTGCCTGAACCCTGGATCTGTGTTCTGGCCGGACCGGAGACGGATCGAAAATTTGCACACTCGCTTGGAGACCGCGTGAAGGCACTGGGGCTGGAAGATCACGTCCGGTTTGTAGGAACCTGTCAGGACATGCCTGCAGCCTGTGCATTGGCAACGGTTGTGGTCGCGCCTTCCTTGCGGCCAGAACCCTTTGGGCGCACTTTGGTCGAAGCACAGATGATGGGAAAGCCTGTGATCGGAACGGCGCAGGGGGCTATGATGGAAACGGTTCTTCCCGGTCAGACCGGTCTTGTGGTACCGCCGAACACCCCTCAAGCTCTTGCAGAAGCACTCGCTGCCACGTTGTCGATGGGCGATGAGACACGGGCTTACCTGGCAGAGAATGCCCGACAGCATGCTTTGCAGAATTATACGATCCAGCAGATGCAGTCTGCGACGCTCGGTGTATATGACGAGTTGCTTGGAACGCACCTTCGAGCGTCTTTCGATGGACAAACACATGACACCTGACAGCCCTGAAACCGACAAACAACCTGTTCACCTGACAGACAAAGCCAAGGCCGCCCGGGACGCCCGTGCGGAACGAGAGGCAAAAGCCCTGCGCGCCAACCTGCTGCGTCGCAAACAGCAACAGCGTCTCCGCCCGGAAACGCCACCGACGCCTTCAGAAAGCTGAAACCAGAGTGACACGCCGTTTGCCGACCCCAACCCCGCAGGAACTGGCTCTGACGGGTGTCACAGCCCTTTGGGGTGGAACGTTCCTTGTGCTTCATCTGGCGATGCAGCATAGCGGACCGCTGTTTTTTGTGGGGGTGCGCTTCCTGATGGCTGCTGCGATGGTGGCGTGTCTGGCAGGAAGGAAGATGGCTGGCCTGACCCGAAAGGAGGTCCGTTCGGGGCTTGTCATCGGGATCGCACTTTCAATCGGTTATGTGCTCCAAAGTGCTGGTCTTCAACATCTCAGCAGTAGCCGCTCAGCCTTTATTACGGCGTTGTATGTACCTTTGGTGCCACTCTTTCAGTGGGCGCTTCTGCGTAAACCGCCCCACATCATGAGCTGGCTGGGCATCATTCTGGCTTTCGGAGGGCTTGTCGCCTTGGCTGGCCCTACGGCTCTGAGTCTGAATTTTACACATGGTGATCTCCTGACCGTGCTGGCTGCCTGTGCCATCGCCCTGGAGATTGTCCTGATCAGTCTGTTTGCCCAAGGCGTGGACAGTCGGCGAATCACGGTTTGCCAGCTTGTGGGGGGAGGGCTGTTTGCTCTGCTGCTCATGCCGGTCATGGGAGAGCATATTCCCGCTTTCTCGTGGATCTGGGTTGCGTGCGCCGCAGTTCTGGGGAGTCTGAGTGCTCTGGTGCAGCTTGTCATGAACTGGGCGCAGAAATCTGTTCCGGCTTCAAAAGCAGCAATCATCTATGCTGGTGAGCCTGTCTGGGGCGGTCTTGTTGGCTGGATTGCAGGGGATCATCTGCCCGGTACTACACTTCTGGGGGCGGCTCTTATCGTGTGTGGTGTTCTCGCCAGTGAAATGAGGCCGCGCTGGCTTGTCAGAAAGCAACAGCATCTCACGGAAAATGGCTGAACCGACACATTGCGTGATCGGGCTGCTATCGCTAGAGCAGATCGGTCCCCACGCGTAGGAGTTAATGCGTCCATGCCGATCATGCCCGATACCTGGATCCGCCAGATGGCCAAAGAGCACGGCATGATCGAACCGTTTGTGGAAAACCAGAAACGTGAAGGCGTCATTTCCTACGGTCTGTCTTCCTATGGCTATGATGCTCGTGTTGCTGAAGACTTTAAAATCTTCACGGACGTGGACAGCGCCATCGTGGATCCGAAAAACTTCGCAGCGAACAGTTTCGTAACGCGGACGGGAGACATCACGATTCCCCCGAACAGTTTCGCGCTGGCGCATACGGTGGAATACTTCCGTATCCCGCGGGACACGCTGGTCGTCTGCCTCGGCAAGTCCACCTATGCCCGCTGCGGCATCATCGTGAACGTCACGCCGCTGGAGCCGGAGTGGGAGGGGCAGGTCACCATCGAGATCAGCAACACCACGCCGCTGCCAGCCCGCATCTACGCCAATGAAGGCATCTGTCAGTTTCTGTTCTTCCAGGGCGCAAGTCCCTGTGAAGTCAGCTACGCGGATCGTGCCGGTAAATACATGCGCCAGTCCGGCGTAACGACGCCTCGCCTGTAAGGAGCGCATAGTCATGGATCGTTTCATCATTCGCGGCGGTCGTCGCCTTGTCGGCGAAATCGAGATCGGCGGTGCAAAGAACTCCGGCCTGAAACTCATGGTTGCTGGGCTGCTGACGGCCGAGCGTCTCGTGCTGTCCAACGTGCCCCAGATTGCCGACATCAAGACGATGCGCGACCTGCTGACGCGTTTGGGTATTGCTGTTGACGACGCTGGGCCACGTATGCTCTCCATCGGCGGCGAAATCGTGTCTGTCGAAGCGCCTTATGACGTTGTCTCCAAGATGCGGGCCTCCATTCTCGTGCTTGGCCCGCTACTGGCCCGTGCGCGTGAAGCCAAGGTGTCCCTGCCGGGCGGTTGCGCCATCGGAACGCGCCCTGTGGACATGCATCTCAAGGGGCTTGAGACGCTGGGTGCCGAGATTCGTCTGGAGAACGGCTATATCAATGCCAGTGCTCCGAACGGTCTCAAAGGCGACCGGATTGTTCTGCCGTTTGCCAGTGTGGGTGCGACAGAAAACCTGCTCATGGCCTCCACGCTGGCCAAGGGCCGCACCGAGATCGTGAATGCTGCGCGGGAACCGGAAATTACCGATCTGGTGAACTGCCTGAACGCGATGGGTGCAAAGATCACGGGCTCCGGTTCGGGTACGCTGATCATTGAAGGTGTTGAAGCGCTTCACGGTGCGAACTATGCCGTCATGCCAGACCGTATCGAGTGCGGCACCTATGCCTGTGCGGCAGGCATCACGGGAGGCGATCTGCTGCTCGTTGGTGGCCGTGCCGATGATCTTGGTGCTGTTATCCGCACGCTGGAAGAAACCGGCGTGGACGTGACGGAAGAGGAGCGCGGCCTGCGGGTACGTCGCACGGGCCGTCTTCAGGGCGTAGATATCATGACCGAGCCGTATCCTGGCTTCCCGACGGATATGCAGGCCCAGTTCATGGCCATGCTGTCTGTGGCTGAAGGCGCGTCCATGATTACGGAAACGATTTTTGAAAACCGCTTCATGCACGTTCCTGAACTGAACCGTATGGGTGCGCGGATCAATCCGCATGGCCGTTCAGCTATTATCCGTGGTGTGGAAAAGCTGTCAGGTGCGCCGGTCATGGCAACCGATCTGCGGGCGTCTTTCTCTCTGATCCTCGCAGGTCTGGCGGCAGAAGGGGAAACCCAACTCAGCCGTATCTATCATCTGGATCGCGGCTATGAAGGTGTGGATCGAAAACTTGCTGCCTGTGGCGCCGATATCGAGCGTGTTTCGGACTAACACTTTGTCTGCATGGTTTTGAAAGAAGGCCGTTCCTGATTGGGAGCGGCCTTTTTTGTGTTCGATGTGGTTTCGTAGCGCAGCAAACACCTTTCATGATGAAACGCTTTCCGCTGGTCGTGCGTAGTATCTCGTAACCAGATCGTTATTCATCCCACATTCGACGACGGCCAAAGGTAAAGGCACCCCTGGTGGAAAGTGTCCCGGCTCGGAATGTGGCGTCTCAAAAGGAATGAAACGTGACAATCCCGACGCTTACCCTGAAGGACGGCACGACGTTTCCGGCCATCACGTTTGGAACATACAAGCTGAATGGTGCAGCCGGTGTTGAGGCGATGAAAAGTGCCCTGAGCGTTGGCTATGATGCGCTTGACAGTGCGTTCAACTATGAAAACGAAGGGGCTGTCGGTCGTGCTGCACGGGATAGTGGGCGGGATCGCAAGGATCTGCGGATCGCCTCAAAGCTACCCGGCCGACACCATGCGTATGACGAGGTCCTGGCGACCATCGAAGAGTCCCTGTATCGCGCGCAACTCGACTATTACGACCTGTATTATATTCACTGGCCGAACCCGAATCAGGGCAAATATGTGGAAGCGTGGAAAGCCCTGATTGAGGCCAGAAAGCGTGGTCAGATCCGCTCCATTGCCGTGTGCAACTTCCTGCCAGAGCATCTGGAACGGCTTGAAGTCGAAACGGGCGTGCTGCCTTCCATCAACCAGATCGAACTTCATCCGTATTTCCCGCAGGATGAAATGCGGAAATGGAACCAGGATCATGGGATCCTGACGCAGGCCTGGAGCCCTTTGGGACGAGCCAGTGATCTGCTGACCAATCCACTTTTGGAAAAGATTGCGAAGAGGGTCGGAAAGGGTGTTGGTCAGGTCATCCTGCGCTGGCATCACCAGCTTGGATCGGTGCCGATTCCAAAATCTGCAACGCCTGAGCGGCAGATCGAGAACATGTCGATTTTTGACTTCACTTTAACGGACGAGGATATGGCAACGATTGCCACACTCGCCCGCCCGAACGGACGTCTGAAGAATCAGGACCCGGCAGTTTACGAAGAGTTCTAAGGAAAAGGGGGCGTCCGAAAGTGGACGCCCCCTTTTTCCGTTTTATCCGCGTGTCAGAGCCCGCTGGAACAGGGCATTTGTCCAGTTCATGGCCTGCAAAAACAGGGCAGCGTCAAAGCGGGGAGCGCCGTCCCGCAGGAAGGCATGCTGTCCGTTGACTTCATGCCATTCAAGGTGTGCCTCAGCCTCTTCCAGCCGGTCTCGGATCATGCGTCGGCCTGCATAAGGAACATGAGGGTCAGACTGCCCCCAGACCATCATCAGTTCACCCTTGATGTCCGCGGCGCGAGCCAGAGAATCATCGGACTTTCCGGCGCCAAGCGTCGCAGAGTGCAGGTCTGTTGCGTAGAAGCAGGCCGTAGCGCGTACGTCAGGATGCAGCGCTGCACGATACGCCAGATGGCCCCCAAGACAGACTCCGAAAGCCCCGATGGACCCGGTGCACAGGGGATTGTTCTGTAACCATGCAATGATTGCTGCTGTGTCGCTATCGAAAGCAGAAACCGGCTTGGTATATTTCAGGTCATTGCCTCGGTCTGTCCCTTCCTTGTCATAGGCAAGGGCCGTCCCAGCGGGTTCATACTCATGATAAACTTCAGGAATGGCAACGATATAGCCCTGACCCGCTATCATTGCGCCCAGCCGTTCAATGGGTGCGGTGACCTGATAAATTTCCGAATACAGGATGACAGCCGGGAAGCGCCCGTCCTGAACGGGGCGGAACACATGAACCCGCATGGAACCAGTTGGCGTCTGAAGATCGACTGTTTCGTCAGTTTTGATAATCATGCGGCAATCCTGGCTCGGAAAATAACTTGGAAAATCATGACCTGCGGCCCCGTGGTCAGACAGCAGGTCATGGTCTGTTCAGCGTGGAGAAATAACGTCTACCAGCGTCTCTGCGGTTCGACGATCCTGAAGGCTGATGCGCATTTCAACAAAAAGGCGCACGAACTCTGGATTGTCAGTCAGACCCCAGCTAGCGAAGACGCTCATATCAAGTGCCTTGGCAGGGTCCGAAGAGCCCGCCAGCGCACGGTCTTCCTTGCTGAGACGCGGCTCCGTAACCGAGAATTCTGTTCCCTTGTCATCAAAGCCACCAAGGTAAGTGCAGTAGCAGGCCAGCAGGAAGGCAATGCGGCGCATATCGCCATTGTCCTGCACAACTGTTTCTGCTGTCGGGCGCACAAAGACCGGCAGTTTTGATGTGCTGTCCGAGGCAATTCGCAGAAGCTGGTCGCTAACAGCCTTGTTGCGGAAACGTTGGAGCAGCAGAGCGCCATATTCCGGTAGGCTCATTCCCGGAGGTGCGTTGAGTTGTGGTTCAGAATCAAAACCGAGGAACTGCTGTAACAGGCGGAAGAGATTTTCGTCTTCCATGGCTTCGCTGACGAAGCGATACCCCATCAACACAGCCGGGAGGGCCAGCATGGAATGGGAGGCGTTGAGCATTCGGAGCTTAACCTGCTCGTAAGGCTCGACGTTGTCCGTGAAAAGGACGCCAACATTTTCCCATGCCGGCCGGCCCTCGGGGAACTTGTCTTCCACAACCCACTGGATGAAGTCTTCGCAGAAGAGAGGGGCACGGTCTTCAATACCGCTTTCCCGATTAAGGCGCTCAATGTCTGCCGGGCCGACAGCCGGTGTGATGCGGTCCACCATGCAGGACGGGAACGCGACATTCCGGGAAATCCAGTCTGCCAGTTCGTCGTCTTTCAGCCGGGCAAAGGACAGAACGGCGCGGCGGGCGATTTCACCGTTGGACGGAACATTGTCACAGGACAGGATCGTGAACGCATTCACACCCGCTTCGCGGCGGAGGCGTAGAGCCTCTGTCAGAAGACCGAAGACACTTTCCGGCACATCGCGCTTGAGATCAGCGGCAATGGCGGGATGATCGGTCATGAAGTGACCGGCCTCATCCATGTAGTAACCGCCTTCCGTGATCGTCATGGTGACGATGCGGATGGCGGGATCGGTCAGGCGCTTCAGTGCTGCGGCACGATCTGCGGGGGCGTGAATATATTCCACAAGCGACTTCACGACCCGCACCACATCCGGTCGGCCTGCCGGACATTCACGGAGCGTATAAAGTCCGCTTTGAGCTTGTAGAGCTTCGGCTTTCTGGACCTCGGAGGGCACATCCATCAGGCCAATGCCGACGATGCCCCAGTTTTCCTGACCGGGAAGAGCCAATGCGCGATCTGTATAGACGGCCTGATGCGCGCGATGGAAATTACCGACACTGAGGTGCGCAATCCCCGCAGTCACCTTCTGGCGATCATAAGGAGAGGTAAGAATGGTCTCTGGAAGATGAGCCAGAGTTTCCGAAGTCAGTTTCATGATGGTTCTTCCGAACGAAAGGCCCATCCCTTTTAAGAAGATGAAGTGATGAGGAAACTCTTTTTATTGAATATGAATTTTTTCTAATAATTCTCTCCATGTCGAGAGAGCAATCTGAAAACCAATACTACTCAAATGGTGCCTCTGATACATGCGGCATCGAAACGAATCCCGGAAGCGCTTCCACACCGTCAAGCCATTTGCGGATATTTGGATAAGGCTGGAGAGAAATCCCTCCCTCGGGTGCGCGGGCCGTGTAAGCATAACAGGCCAGATCGGCGAGTGTTGGTTGATTCCCTGCCAGATAAGAATGCCTGGTGAGTTCTCCTTCCATGAAAGGAAGGAGCTTCTCAGCCTTGGTCTGAGCCGGACCAATCTCTTCAGGGCGTTTCCAGATCGTTGCTGCTCTTGCCATTGCCGGGCCGTAGCGCAGTTCGCCAGCGGCGATCGAGAACCATTTCTGGACATGAGCTGCGCCCAGCGGGTCTTCCGGAAGCCAGTGACTGCCAGGCGCATAGGTCTTCGCCAGATAGACAAGAATAGCGTTGCTATCCGTAAGGATGATCTCTCCATCTTCAAAAACAGGAATTTGTCCAAGCGGATTGAGGCGGATAACTTCCGGAGACTGCATGCTGGCTTCAACGAACGTGTAGTCCAGTTTCAGGATCGACAGAAAGAGTCTGACACGATGCACATGACCGGAGAGCGAAATTCCATAGAGGCGTCTGGTCATGGTCTTCTCCTGAATTCTGATGCGCTTTTCCGAGTGTGACCATCATGACTGATCAGCGCAACGGCTCTATGGTCCAATCCCCTTTTTCAGGAGAGATTAGTGTGAGTGCGCCCATCCATCGTCTGACCACGGAAGATCTTCTGCCAACAGTGGAATCTGTCGTATCTTCGGAACCGGACATGATTGCCAACATGGCCAATATCGCGGCTTTGTTGTTCGAAGCGCTGCCGGACATCAACTGGTCCGGCTTCTATCTGTGGAAGGAAGACCAGCTTGTGCTCGGTCCTTTTCAGGGACGGCTGGCTTGCACGCGTATCCCGTTGGGAAAAGGCGTCTGCGGGACGGTTGCCGCACAGAAGACCACGCTTGTCGTTCCAGACGTTCATGCGTTTCCCGGCCATATCGCCTGCGATGCGGCTTCAGAGTCCGAAATCGTCATTCCGGTTTTGAAGGATGGTGCACTTATTGGGGTTCTGGATATCGATAGTCCGATCAAGAACCGCTTTCAGGACGCAGACCGTATGTTGCTGGAAAAGATTGTCAGCGCCCTCGAAAAGACGCTGACAGTCTGATCTTTCAAGCGGGGACGTTTTCGCGCAGATGGCTCATCAGTTCGGAAACGTCTTCCACAACGGTGAAAAGGGAAAGCGTGTTCGCGGAGGCAAAACCCTGTTCGACAGCATCAGTCAGGGTGCGGACGAGAGACTTGGCCCAGCCACCGATATTGACGATGTAGATCGGGTCCTGATGCAGGCCGAGCTGCTTCCAGGTCAGGATTTCCATCAGTTCATCGAACGTGCCGAATCCGCCTGGAATGATGGCATACGCGTCAGACAACTCGAACATGCGGGCTTTGCGGCTGTGCATGTTTGGGGTCACTTCAAGCGCTGTGACGCCCTTATGCATAACTTCCCGGTCATGCAGGAAGCCGGGAATAACACCGATGACTTCGCCGCCCGCAGTCAGCGCAGCATCCGCAACCGTGCCCATCAGACCGACATGACCGCCGCCGTAAATCAGCTTGATCCCATTCTGAGCCAACGCTTTCCCGAGTTCGGATGCACCTTCGGCATAAACAGGGGAGTTGCCAAAGCGGGAGCCGCAGAAAACAGCGCAGGAACGGATGGTCATGAAAGGCAGATCCTGTAGACAAGCAGGCAGAACGCTCAGACGGCAGGCTTCCGCCCGAGCGAACGGCTGATAAGTACACCGACCAGACAGCACACCGCAGTCGTGCCGAACATGGTCTTGTAGCCAGCAAACTCGATGACCTGCCCGAGCACAAGACCTGAACACGCAATCGCCAGATCAATGAAGATCGAATAGGCCCCCAGAGCGGCACCCCGATTCTGCGGCCCAGCACTGTTGACGGCCAGAACACCTAGCGCCGGAAAGAGCAGCGAGAAGCCGGCACCTGTCAGTGCTGCGCCGATGAGAGCGGCACCCTGAGACGGGAAAATGGCCAGACAGGCCAGCCCCGCCGCCTCAATCAATAGTGAGACAATCGCGACAAACACACCACCGCGCCGGGCAATCTGCAAGGCAAAGAAGAATCGGATGACGACAAAGACGATGCCGAAGACGGACAGGGCCGTTGCTGCCCCCTCCCAGTGAAGGACTGCATAATAAAGCGCGAGGAAGGAGGAAATGGCCCCGAATCCGATAGATCCCGCTGCGAGAGCCATACCATGTGGCAGAACCAGTCGAAGTGCGTGACTGAAGGGAAGAGGCTTGTCATTCGTGGCAACTGGCTTCACGCCTTTATAAAAGCCAATCAATGCCAGACCGATGAGCGGCAGAATGGCAGACAAAATGCCAACCGAGACAATCCCGCCATAAGGGGTCGGTAACAGCGACAGCTTGGCGCCAATCGGTGCGCCAAGGGCAATGCCACCGTAGGAACAAATCCCGTTCCAGGAGATGGCAATGGCTGTATTTTCAGCCCCGACCCGGCGGATATTCCAGACAATCACGCCAGTCGCGGCCCAGCTTTCGGCCCAGCCGAGAAACAGGCGGCTGAGAAGGAGGATACCGAGAGACAGGGCTGGAATCTCCCTTGCCCATCCCGCTCCAAACATGAGCAAACCGGAAACGAAACAGGTGATCAGACCGCCAAGAACAACCGGTTTGGGGCCTATATTATCCACCAGCCGTCCGGCCGAGGGTCGGGCAGCGAATGTCGCCAGATATTGCAGGGAAAACGCCATACCCGCGATTGCTGTACTGTAGCCAAGGGTATGATGGACGAAGATCGTCAGAACGGCATTGGGAAGCCCGATGACGATGTAGACCAGAAGGTTGAAGAGGACGACGGTAAGAACTCGCTTCGTCGGTGAACTCACCGGCGTTTCTTCCGCAGTCATGTCTTCAATCTCCTATTCTATTAAGTAACCAAATGGTTACTTCACTTCAGACATAAGACAGTCTGGACCATTCGTCACGGTGAATGGACCCCTCAGGTCCAAAAAACAACATTATGTGATCCTGCGAGCCTCTGTGCCCGCAGGATGCGCGCCTTAAAGCATGCTTTGCAGACGGCTGGAAACCGCAGAACAGACTTTCTGACGAAGGGGTTCGGCAAGAGACGACAGAGAGTACTGCTGCGAGGTATTGGTCTGGTTGCTGATTGCCTGAAGGATACCCTGTTGGCCTGCGCTATAGGCAGAACTGTTCGTTACGCCCGGCTGCTGGCTGACCGTGGATAAAAGGCCCGAGGCAGCACCGCCAGATGTCAGGTTGTTCGTGACGCAGTAATTCAGAACACCGGCAAGATTGCTGGACGAGGTTGAAGACAGGTTAGGCAGACCCAGCGCACCTGTGAGGCCGTCTGTCAGTCGCGACGCGGTGGTCTGGGCCGCCGCCGTAGCAGCGGCAGTTGCGGCGGCCTGCGTTTCCGGGTTTTGAGCTGCCGAAGTGCCAGAGGCACATCCCCCTAAAGACAAAGCCGCAACGGTGGCCAGAGCGCCAGCGGAGAGGAGAGCAGGCAAACGGAACGGAACCATGAATTTTCAACTCCTGTCAGAACAGCCAGCAGGCGCATTTTGCCCCTGACCTCGGCGTAACAACGTTCAAAACAAGGAAAGTGAGCGAAAAGTCTCAGGATTTTTAGGAGGTTCCTCTGAGGGATGGTCAAATAGAAGCTGCATTTGTGGAGCAGGTGTGCTCTCCGTGGCCGCCGAGCCAGAAAGGCTGGAAAGAGTGAGCCCCAATAGCCGGACGCCTGTTTGAAGAGGGAAAAGCGGTGCGAACAGGGATTGCCCGGTTTCGCTCAGACATCTTTCGGACGTTATGGGAGCAGGAAGGGTTCGTGCACGGGTAATCTGCCGAAAATTGGCGTATTTGACCTTCAGGGTTACGGTCCGACCCGTGAGTTGTTTTCGCTGAACCTGAAGCCAGAGTTTTGTAGCGATCAGACTCAGAGCGGCCTCGGCTTCGTCTTTCTTTTGCAGATCACTCAGATAGGTCTGTTCTGTTCCAAGCGATTTGCGCTCGCGGTTTACGACGACGGGTCGCTCATCAATGCCCCGGGAAATACCATGATAGAATGGTGCAGATTTGCCGAAGTGTCGCATCAGGGTCGGAAGATCTAATTTCCGAAGGTCGGCGCCGGTTTCAATCCCCAATGCTCGCATTTTTTGCGCTGTGGCCGGCCCGATTCCATGAAATTGATCGACCGTCAGCCCCGCTACAAAATCTGGCCCCATGCCAGGAGTAATGACAAAGAGCCCATCAGGTTTTCGGTAGTCGGAGGCCAGTTTGGCCAGAAAACGATTATAGGACACGCCCGCCGAAGCCGTCAGACCGGTTTCCTTGCGGATGTCTGCCCGGATTCTTTCGGCCACCAGCGTCGCTGAACCATAGGCACCAAGATAATCTGTCAAATCCAGATAGGCTTCATCCAGGGACAGCGGCTGGATCAGGGGTGTATAGCGCGCGAAGATGTCATGAATCTGTGCGGAGACGGCGCGGTATACATCAAAACGTCCGGGCACGAAGACAAGGTCGGGGCAGAGTCGCTTGGCTTTCAGCGACGGCATGGCTGAGCGCACGCCAAAAGGGCGCGCCTCGTAGCTGGCAGCCGCGACAACACCGCGTGCCTCTCCGCGGCCGACCGCAAGGGGGCGACCTCGTAAGGACGGGTTATCTCGCTGTTCGACAGACGCGTAAAAAGCGTCCATGTCGATATGCACGATCCGGCGGGACTCCATCCTTGTAGTGTCGCCGATCAACAGGAACGAAACAAGATCGGATCAGCCTCATGAGCATTGAAGACGCCCGTACCGCCGCCGGATTCCAGACCGTTTCGACCCGTCTTGCCTACAGCAATCCATGGACGGCTGTGCGTGAAGACATCATCATTCACCCCAACGGCAAAAAAGGCTTGTACGGCATTGTTGAGCGGGGAGAGTTCGTCGTGATTTTGCCCATGCATGCCGATGGCCGCGTGACGCTGATCCAGCAGTTCCGCTATCCGGTTGGGGAGCGTTTGCTCGAACTGCCGATGGGCATGTGGGAGACGAAAGAGAACGTCGACCCCGTGGAACTGGCTCTGGGCGAACTCCGGGAAGAAACCGGCCTGCGCGCTGGCGAGATGATCCACGCAGGAACGATGTATCAGGGCGCAGGCTATTCTAACCAGAAGGGGCACGTTTTTTTGGCGCGCAATCTTACCCGTGGGGAGACCGAGCTTGAAGAGACCGAGCAGGACATCACGACGCAGGATATGACACTGGCGGAGTTCGAAGCCCTGATCGCCCGTGGCGAACTGAAATGCATGGTGTCTCTGGCGGCCTTCGCGCTGATCCGCGCGAATGGCCTGATCTGAAAACTGCTTTCAGATCACGGTCTCAAGGAACACGACCGTCGAGCCGCCGCCTTCAACCAGCGTCTTGATGGCCTGATTGAAGACGCGGCCGTGCTCGGTCCCCATATGGGCCTTGAAAGCGTCTTCGTCGCGGTAGGTTTCCTCGACGTGAAAGAAGTCCGGATCGTCTGTCAGTGTGTGAACGACAAATCGCTCGCATCCCGGTTCTGCCCGGACGTCCGCGGCCAGACCGACGAGAAGGTCACGGACTTTCTCACGGCAGCCGGGAAGGGCTTTCATCGTGGCGTACAGGGATTTGGGCATGAGTCTGGATCCGTTTCCAAAAGAATGAAGCGCCAGTGGGCGCGCGTCATCAATGAGCCGACTGTGCACATCCTTCAAGAGCGGAAAAGTTCAACCTTTTTCGACCAGTTCCTGACACCGCATAAATGAGAGTTTTTCGCGGAAAATGAACAGGACATAATAATCCAGTTCACGGCTGCGGGTTTTCGTGGTGCGTGTGTAGAACGGATATACATCCAACGGACCCTGCAAGCCTGAAGGCGGTGGGTCTGTTTTGAGAATGCAGTCCACCCGGAAAAGCGGCATGTAAACCGCATCCTCGCCGGGGTTGCGGCGGACGTGCCAGAGATTGCGCCGGAATTTCTTCAGCCGGTCCGGTAACCCAAACACCATGGATTTTTCAATGAAGCCGGATGGAAAGACATCCGGCCGGTAGTATTGCATGTCGTCCGGCATGTTGCAGAAGTAAGGGTGGTCCTGAACAATCATGACCAACCCTTTAAGACATGTCGCCTGGCAGACGAAGGGCTTCAGTCTTCTGAAGGCTTTTCTTCGTTGGCTTTGCCGCTGATTTCGTCTGCAGCCCGACGCAGGACCCCTACGATGCGACGAAGTTCGTCCGCATTCGCTCCACGGCGGGACTTCAGAGCCATTTTCAGCGCCAGACGCGCTTCATGGAAATCCTGACCCAGACTCGGATCAAGGTCATTCACACCACTGAATGCATCCCGCACTTCCGACATTCGCGCACCGATCCGCGCCAGAATTTCGAGAATGCGAGTCGCCTGTTCCCGATTGGCTTCGTAATGCGCGCGGCCTTCATCCGTGAGACTGTAGAGCTTGCGATTGCCCTCCTGCGTAACGGCTGTCAGTCCAGCTTCCTCAAGATAGGTGAGGGAGGGGTAAATGACGCCGGGGCTTGGCTTGTAAAAGCCGCCTGAGTGCTCTTCGAGGCGCCGGATCAGCTCGTAACCATGGGCAGGCTGGTCGTGCAGGAGGGCTTCAATGACAATCTGAAGCTCTTCCGCTGTCAGCTTGCGACCGCGACCAAAAGCGTCGTCACCAAAGCCGCCGCCAAAACGGCCAGCACCGCCACGGGGGCCGCGGCCGCCGAAAAAGCCACGTCCGCCCCGACTTTCACCACCCCGGCCGCCGAAGCGTCGGCCTTCGTGTCCCCAGCGGAAGCGTTCTTCACCGGACTCCGGGTGATCGCGCATTTTTTCTTCGTCATGTCCTGTTGTTTCGCCACGGACTTTTCCGTCCCTGCGATGCTTGTGTCCACCGAAGCCAAAACCCCGGGAGAACCTGGAGAAACCGCGCTCTGCGCGATGGGTATCATGTGTAAACATTCTGTTTTCCTTCATTCGATATGTCGTACGATATAGTATCTTAAGATATATCTACAAGAGATTCGTTTTCAAATTCCTGCATCGCCATAGCCGTGAGCTGTTTCCGCTGGTATCCGGCTGAGATGGGTAGCCCGATCTCTTCCCCTCCCGATCCAGAACTGCGCCGGACGTTCCGCGAGCTTGTGCCCTGGCGCGCTGCCCTGACCATCGGAGCCATGCTGGTATTCGTGGCCCTGTTGCAGCGTCTGCCGGTCATTCATCATCTGCTGGAGAGCGCGCCCCACTGGCACGAGACGCCGTATGCGTCGTTCTGGTTCCTGCTGCTGGCCGTACCCTATTCCGCTTGTGGTCTGCCGAGGCAGGCTCTTTGCATTGCGGCAGGTCTGGCGTTTGGGGTTTGGGGCGGTCTGGGGCTTTGCTCTCTGGCCTATATGCTGGGGGCTATCGCGGCTTATGGCTGGGCGCGGGCTTTGGCTCCCATAAAATTCCGGCAGAGGTTGCATGACCGACTGCAAAAGAATTATGCAGCGCTGGCCAGAATTCTTCATCACAAACCGTTCCGCGCAGTCCTGACGTTGCGGCTCATGCCTGTTGGCTCTGCATTGCTGGTGTCTATGGCGGCGGGACTTTTTGAACTTCCAGTCACGGCCTTCGCATTTGCGACCCTTCTCGGGGGGCTGCCCCAGAACCTCGTGTTCGTTCTAATCGGGGCGGGAACCCGGATTGGTCATGTGGTCCAGCTTGGCCTTGCGGGCGGACTGTTTGTGGTTTCTGGCGTTCTGGGAGCCATGCTCCTGCGTCAGGCAGATGAATAAACGTTCAGAACCCAAAGAATTCTGAACGATCAACAGTTCATTCCGTTCGCGAGGAACGGACACTCTCTCCTTTCTTCTGACCATTGCTTTTTCACAGGCAGAAACGAATGACAGAACAGAGCATGGCGTTCCGGCGTGGAGACACCATCCCAGGATGGCTGCCGCTTATGCTGGGCATCTTTACGGCGGTCGGCCCGGTCTCGACGGATATTTACCTGCCAGCCCTTCCCGAGATGGAACGCCAGCTTCACGCCGCTCCAGGGTCGGGCAGTATCACGATGGCGGCCTGGGTCATCGGTCTGGCTATCGGTCAGATCAGTATTGGCCCGATTTCGGACCGCTTTGGTCGTCGGATGCCGCTTCTGATTGGCATGATCGGATATACGATCGGCGAGGTCGGCTGTGCACTGGCTCCGAACATGACGGTGATGTGCATCTGGCGCGTCTTCTCTGCGCTGATGGCGTCTGCCGGGCTGGTGGTACCCAATGCGTGCCTTCGGGATCTGACGGAAGGCGATACGGCATCAAAGCTGATGTCCCGCCTGATCGTGGTGCAGGGTGTTGTACCGATTCTGGCCCCGATGCTGGGGGGATTCGCGCTGAAGTTCGTGGACTGGCGATCCATTTTCTGGGCGACTGCGCTTTATGGTGCCGTCTGTACCGTCATGCTTCTGACCGTCTTCCCGGAGACGCTCGCCAAGCAGGACCGGCGCGACATGATGCCGCTCTCTATTATCGAGCGGTATATCTACATTCTGCGGACTCGCAGTTTCATTACGAACGGGCTTGTCTGGAGCTTTCTGGGTTTCGTGACCTTCACGTATCTGACCGGGGCGCCCGCCCTATTTGAAGAGCGCTTTGGTATGTCACCGTTTCATTACGGCATGCTGTTCGGTCTGTTTGCCGTCTGCATGATCGGCGCCTCTGCTATCAACGGTCTGGTCGTGGGGAAGGTCAGTACCTCTCACATGCTGTTCAGTGCCTTGGGGATCAGCTTGACAGGAAGTGTCCTGTTTCTGGCGTTGGCCGTGATTTCCGCGGTGGATCTGACATCTGGTGGTCAGCTTCGATCGTTCTTTCTATGGCCGCTCATCATTGCCCTGATCATCACAATGGCGCCAACAGGCATCATTGGACCCAATTCCATGGTTGGCATTCTGTCTGAACAGTCCGAACGTGCAGGTTCGGCTTCTGCGCTGGCAGGAACAATGCAGTACCTGTTCGGGGCAGTTGCCAGTGCGCTGTTTGGGCTGATGCCTGCGGGGACGGCTGTTCCGTTTGCAGGCTTTCTGGTCTTTGCCTTCTGTGCGGCAACGTTCTTTGCCCTGCTGAGGCCAAAGCTTCCCCCTTCGGCGTCTTGAGCGGAGTTGAAAGCGATGCAGGTCCTACTGGTTGAAGATGATGTTGCCGTTGCTCTGGTGGTGAAAACGGTTCTGCAGCGTGAAGGCTGGGACGTTCATCAGGTTGAGGACGCAGAAGCTGCCTTGGCGTGGGGCGGATCAGCCGATCTGTTGGTCACGGACTATAATCTGCCCGGCATTCTCAACGGGCTATTGCTGGCCCGAAAGCTGCGGGAGCAGAACGCCTTACTCGCAGTCGTTCTCATGTCGGGAGACTTCGAGGAAGGTCAGTTAATGGGCGAAAGCGTGGCTGTTCTGCCAAAGCCGTTTCGCAGAAACGCCCTTCTGGAAGCCATCGATCAGGCCAGGAATGCAATCCGGGCTTGAGTTGTAGGGGAAGAGTCCCCTACATGGCGCGCTGTTTGTCATGCCCAGAAGAAAGCAGTGCCGCCATGTCGTTCAAGGAACCCCAGCCGCTCAACCTCAAGGACTATATCCGTGAGGTTCCGGATTTCCCGAAGCCGGGGATTCTGTTCTACGACATCTCCACGCTGATCCGTTCCGCCGAAGCCTGGCAGGTTGCTACAGGCCGTCTGGCCCGCATCATTTCCGCATGGCAGCCGGATCTTCTGGCTGGAATCGAAAGCCGTGGCTTCCTGACGGCGGCTCCGTTGGCACAGCGCCTTGGCTGTGGTTTCACCATGCTGCGCAAGCCAGGCAAGCTGCCGGGCAAGACGATTTCCCTGAAATACGGCCTCGAATACGGCGAAGACGAACTGCATATTCAGGCAGACGCCATCAAGCCGGGTCAGCGCGTTGTTGTTCTCGATGACCTTCTGGCAACGGGTGGCACACTGGCGGCTTCCATCGACCTGCTGGGCAAAGTCGGTGCAGAAGTTGTTGGTGCTAGCGTGCTGATCGAGCTTGCAGGTCTCAAGGGACGTGACAAACTGGACGTTCCGCTGAACGCACTCATCACTTACGAAGACTGAGGAACACCCATGTCCGGCATTTCTTCCCTGTGGCAGACCCGCTATCGCACTGACGCCCCGAAAGACCTGCCGGACAATCCGGTTCTTGAAACCCTTCTGAAACACCATTCGGTTCGGGCCTATCTCCCGGATGCGCTGCCTCCCGGAACGCTGGAAGCCGGAATCGCGGCAGCGTCTTCGGCGGCTACCTCCAGCAACCTTCAGGTCTGGTCCGTCGTCGCGGTTGAAAACCCTGAGACACGCGCGAAGCTGGCCGAACTCTGCGGCAACCAGAAGCACATCGAAGTCGCGCCTCTGTTTCTGGCCTGGATCGTCGATCTGGCTCGCCTGGAACGGATTGCAGAGCGTATTGGAAAGGGCAGTGAAGCGCTGGATTATGAGGAAATCTTCCTCATGAGCACGCTGGATGTCGGCATCGCTGCCCAGAATGCCGTGACGGCCTTTGAGTCCATGGGCCTTGGCACTGTCTATATCGGCGGTTTGCGGAATCATCCGGAAGACGTCGCCAAACTGCTCAACCTTCCTCCCAAAACCGTTGCGGTTGTCGGCCTGTGTGTTGGTCGCCCCAATCCCGCCTATCAGAACGGATACAAGCCCCGTCTCGGTCAGGATGTGGTCGTTCATCGGGAACGGTATGATGCGACGCAGGAACCAGAAGGCATCGCCGCCTATGATCGCGTTGCTGACGCTTACCAGCAGGAGCAGGGTCTTCCATCCCGTGCATGGTCCGAGACTGTTGCAACTCGCGTGGACAGCTATCGCGGGCTGAGTGGACGGCACGTCATGAAGGACGTTCTGAACCGGATGGGCTTTGCGTTGAAATAACCGGTTTCTGCCTTTTCCTCTGTTTTTCACGGGAGTTCCGTCCTGAGCGCGTTTCTTTCTCCGGATCTCCCGGTCACGGCTATTCTTCCAGAGCTTCTGAGTGTACTTGAACAGCAGCCCAATGCTGTTCTGGTGGCTCCCCCGGGCGCCGGTAAGACGACTTTGACTCCATTGGCGCTGCTTTATGCGCCATGGCTTGCCGGGCAGAAAATCATACTTGTGGAACCGCGCCGTGTTGCCGTGCGCGGTGCTGCGTCTCGCATGGCCAGCACGCTCGGCGAACGTCCCGGCGAGCGTGTTGGCTTCCGAACCCGCACGGATTCTGCCGTTTCCAGCAGAACGCGCATCGAAGTCGTGACGGAAGGGCTGCTCGTTCGCCGCCTTCTGGCAGACCCGACTCTTGATGGCGTTGGTGCTGTCCTGTTCGATGAAGTTCATGAACGGTCGCTGGATCTGGATGCCGCGCTGGCTTTCTGTCTGGATCTTCAACGCGAACTGCGGCCTGATCTGCGTATTCTGGCGATGTCCGCAACGCCGGACGGTCGCGCTTTTACAACACTGATGAATGCGCCTCTCATCGAGAGTGAAGGGCGGCAGTACCCGATTGATGTCCGACACACCCGGGACCTCTCGCATCCCCGAGATCTGCCGGAGGCCTGCGCCCGAGCCATCCGACAGGCCTGGTCAGAAGAAGAGGGCGATATTCTCGCCTTCCTGCCGGGTGTTGGTGAAATTCGCCGCACGCAGGCGCTGCTTGGGGAGTCCGTGCCTGTTTTCCCGCTTCATGGTGAACAGACAACGGAAGATCAGGATCGCGCGATTGCACCGTCCGTCGTCCGTCGTGTCGTGCTGGCAACGTCCATTGCAGAAACATCCGTGACGGTTTCAGGCGTCAGGATTGTCGTGGATGGTGGCCTTCGACGGGCGCCCCGTCTGGACCCGAATACGGGTCTGTCCCGGCTGGAAACGCTGAAGATCTCCCGTGCGACAGCAACCCAGCGGGCCGGGCGCGCTGGGCGACAGTCTCCCGGTGTCGCAATTCGTCTCTGGTCTGAAGCCACGCAGCGTGCGCTTCGTCCACAGGATGCGCCTGAAATTCTTGTCGCAGACCTGACGGATTTTGCTCTTGTGACTGCCGCCTGGCAGGACGTCATGGGCACGTCTCCCGATGATCTGCCTCTACTGGATGCGCCGCCTGCCGGGGTTCTGAAAGGAGGCCGCGAATTGCTCCGTGACCTTGGCGCCATCGACGCAGCGGGGCACATCACACCGCTCGGGAAACGGATGGCGGGATTAGGAACTCATCCGCGTTTGGCCGCGATGCTCTGTGCGGCGAAGACCATTCCCGAACGCGTCACAGCGGCTTGTCTTGCGGCCCTTCTGGAAGAGCGCGATCCTCTTCGTCCAAGACCGAACACACCTGCAGGTGCTTCGGCTGGAGCAGACATCCGCACGCGTCTGGCTCTTTTTGAACGCGATGACCCCCGTGCCGATCGCGCCAGCCTGTTTCACATGCGTCAGTCCGCCAAGCGTTTCCTGCGGCGGATGGGCGGAAAGGATTTGCCCCTCAGCCCAATGCCCTCACATGCCGGACCACTTCTGGCGGCCGGTTTTCCAGACCGTGTGGCGCAGGCGGCTGGCGAACTGGGACGTTTTCGTCTTGCAGGCGGAGGAAGCGCGCGGGTCTCGGCCAATGATGGTCTGGCACGGGAAAAGCTGCTGGCTGCCGCGGCCTTTCATACCCGGACGTCTACAGAAATCACCCTGGCCGCGCCTCTGGATGCGGAAAATCTGCCCCAGACGCTACTGGACCGGACGACCGAACAGGTGGAGACCAGTCTGGATGGTGCTTCCGGACGCATCATTGCCCGGCGCCGTCTTCGTCTTGGCGCGCTGATCCTGCGGGACCGCAATACGGAAGTCACGCCAGAGGAAGCACAGGCGCTCCTGCTCCAGCAGATCCAGTCTGATCTGCCACGAGTTCTCGACTGGTCCGACGCGACCCGACAGTTTCAGGCGCGTGTCGCTCATGCCCGGATCACCTATGCGCCTCATCTGCCGGATCTGTCCGTGGAAGCTCTGGCTCAGAGCTTGGAATGGCTCGAACCTTATCTGGCGGGGTGTGACCGTTTAACGCAGGTCAAGGCGCTGGATCTTCTGTCCATTCTGCGGGCGCAACTGGATTACGCTGATCTGTCGGCGTTGGATCGCAAAGTACCGCCACGTTTGACGCTGAAAGCCAGCACGCACGAGATTGATTACACGGGTGCGATTCCAACAGTCTCCGCTCGTGCGCAGGCCTTTTATGGAACAGCCACAACGCCCGTGCTGGCCGACGGTCAGGTCGCGCTTCAATGTGCGCTTCTGTCGCCCGCTGGTCGTCCTCAGGCGATTACAGCCGATCTGGCAGGCTTCTGGAAAGGAAGCTGGCTGGATATGCGTAAGGACATGCGCGGCCGTTACCCTCGGCATGACTGGCCGGAAGACCCGACCACGGCTGAGCCACCGAAGCCCAGGCCAAAGCGTTAGCCCAGTCGCAGGATGGCGTTGCGGAAAAGGGCCCGGACGCCTTCCGCATTCACGTCCGTACAGACCTGCACAGAAGGGCGATGATCCCAGTCGCCCGGCGGATAGACGCGTCCATCAGCTTTCAGAATGGATTCTCCCAAAGCGACGCTTTCCGTTGCGACCCGGACAGCTCCTTTCTGTGTTTTGAATAGTTCGGGGGCGATGACGTAGGCAGCGGCGGAGGCGTCATTGACGTAAATACCGTTCAGGCCGAGCCCATGATGGAAAGTCATGTAAACGCGGGTAATGTCCCACAGGAACTGCCCGGCTTTGCTGCCATGTTGGCGCAGATCGGCGAAATACGCATCCGTCATGATGGTTTGCGTCGTGACATCAGCCCCACGATCGTCAGGGGCCAACCTGCCGCACAGATCTCGTCTGCAGCGCGTGGATCACCATGGAAATTGGCTTCCGCGGCCGGTGTGACGTTTCCGCGCGCTCCATGATACCCGAACGCTCCACCCATCAGCACGACCTCCCGAACCAGCCCGGCAATCTCCGGTGCTTTTCGTAAGGCGAGGGCCAGATTGGTCATATGTCCCGTTGCAACCAGCGTGATCTCGTGAGGGTTGGCTCGCACAAGGTCGATAATCAGGTCATGGGCGGGACGGGAATCGAGCTTTTTCCGGACTGCGGGAAGAGGGATGTCACCCAGCGCGTTCCGTCCATGAATGGTGACAGGCGGTGAGGACGTTACGCCATTCAGAGATGCTCCCTGACCTTTTGCGACAGGAACGGTTATGCCAAACCTGTCTGCCAGATACAGCGCATTGCGTGTCGTGGTTTCAATCAGGCCATTGCCGGCCGCTGTGGTGATCCCGACGATTGAAATACCAGGCGTGCCATGGAGTAGTAGAAGCGCCACGGCATCGTCGACACCCGGATCGGTATCCAAAATGATCTTGCGGCCGGGCGCCTGTGCATGAACCTGTATCGGTAAGGCCGCAAGGGATGCCAATCCCGCGGAGTGGGCGAGCAGAGAGCGGCGGGACAGCTGCATATTGGATCCTTACGGATTGGCGTGTCCGTTACTATCCGGGAATGACCTGTTTGCCGCAAGCGCTCAGCGCAGTCGAAGGACGAAGCGCCCAGCTCCGGCAGAGGCAAGGATCAGAAGGCCACCGGCAATGCTGATGTTCTTGTAGAAATGGATCATCATGTCGTAGCGGAGCATTCCGGACATGGTCCAGAAATGATGGCCGATCAGCCCTGTAATAATCGTATACAGGGCGAGAATGATGGCCACGGGCTCAATCAGAAAACCGGTCACCAACGCCAGTCCGGCACCCAGTTCAACGATGATGGCCAGAGCGGCAGAAAGGGTCGGCACGGGTGCACCTGTCTGCACCATATAGCCTACTGCGGCCTGAAAGTCGGTCAGCTTTCCCCATCCCATGACAAGGAACAGGATGGCCATCAAAAGGCGCCCAGCAAGGAGGAGGGCATCACGGGGAAGAAGGGAAGCGAACATTGGATTATCTTTCAGGGAGGAGAAGAACTGCCTGAAAGATAGGTGAGTTTAAAAAGTAGAAAAATAGAAATCATAGAATTGTTTGATTTCCAAAAATGTCATTATGTAGCATATGAGCGCAAAGCCTGGACGCTCAAAAACGCCCGTGTAGCGCTTCTTTTAGGAGCTTCGGCTATTTTGTGTTAGCAGCTGAAATATGACGATGTTCGTGACCTGTTTCCTATGAATCGCTCTCTTCAGGCCGCAGTAATCGGGGCAGGGACAGCGACTGTCGTGACAGTAGGGCTCATGCTCGCATGGCGCGCGCATGACAGCAGCTCATGGACTTCTTCACCCTCACCACAGGTCTCTTCTGCAACGGTTCAGCCGCCCGTGGCCAAATCGCTGCCACCCGTTGTTTCTGGCAGTCCTTTGGCCGGTGAAAGCACGGATGCACACGGTATCCCGACGCAGCCTCCGGTCCCCGCAGCAGCGCCAGCTCTTCCGCCACTTCTGGTCAAATACGGCCCCCTGAGTTTTGCGCCGCTCGTCCGACAGGTCATCCCGGCTGTCGTCAATATTGCCATTACCCAGAACAGTCCTGACGGCCATGACCACGTTCCCCCGCAAATCAAGGGAACACCGCTGGAAAAGCGTTATCATGATCGCATGAAGCGCCAGCAGGATGAGATGGTTGGTGCGGGTTCTGGCTTTATTGTGGATGCGACAGGCATCATCGTCACGAACCGCCACGTTGTTGGCGGCGCTGACAAGGTGGTCGTGTCCCTCTCCAATGGCCACGAAATGCCAGCCCGGCTTCTGGGGGCTGACCCGCTGACGGATATTGCTGTCATCAAGGTCGATAGCCCTGAGCCTCTTCCGCACGTCACGTGGGGTGACAGCCGACAGACGGATATCGGAGACTGGATTCTCGTAGCGGGTAATCCGTTCGGTTTCGGATCTTCCGTTACGGCGGGTATCGTTTCAGCCGTCGGGCGTGATCTCGGGATTGGTTCCCTGGATGATTTCATCCAGCTCGATGCGCCGATCAATCCGGGTAATTCCGGTGGTCCAGCTTTCAATATGCGTGGACAGGTTGTGGCCGTGAATGCGGCGATCGTGACGCCTGCGGGTGGCTCGGTCGGGATTGGTTTCGGCATTCCGTCCGAAATCGTGGCGCCCATTGTTGCGGAAATCGAAGCCACGGGTCATGCCGAACATGGCTGGCTTGGGATCACGCTGGATGACAGTGACACTGATGTCGGCATCGCGGGTGTCGATAACGGTGGTCCGGCCCAGAAAAGTGGCCTGCGCCGTGGCGATATCGTCCGTCAGGTGGATGGAACGCCCGTGATCAGCGCCCGAATGCTGCTGCGCAGCATTGCTGCGGCCAAGCCGGGCATGGTGCTGAATTTTGGGGTCCGTCGTGGAGATAAGGATCTGACACTTCCTGTTCATATCGGTCCGCGCCCGAAGAATGCGGATAACTGAACAACGCTTCACTTTGACCCACGCAAACAAGCCGGTATTCTGTAGGCTTGACGCTGCGTTCAGTCGTCCGGAAAGAAGAGAGTAACATCCATGCGTATCCTGCTTGTCGAGGACGATTCCACAGTCCGCGCCTTTGTTCTCAAAGGGTTGCGCGAGGCCGGGCATGTCGTTGATGAAGCGGATAACGGCAAGGATGGTCTGTTTCTGGCGGTTAGTGAGAATTATGACGTCGTGATCCTGGACCGTATGTTGCCGGGTGGTATTGACGGTCTGCGTATTCTGGAAACGCTGCGTGGCCAGCAGAACGCCACGCCTGTTCTGCTTCTCTCGGCTCTCGCGGATGTCGATGAACGTGTTGCTGGTCTGAAGGCTGGCGGCGACGATTATATGACGAAGCCGTTTGCGTTCTCCGAACTGCTGGCCCGTGTGGAAGCTCTTGGTCGGCGTGGGCGCCCGGAATCTGCTCCCCAGACGCGTCTGACGGTCGGGGATCTGGAAATGGATCTGCTGTCCCGGACGGTGAAGCGTGGCAATGAAAAGATTGATCTTCAGCCTCGCGAATTTCGTCTGCTGGAATTCCTGATCCGCCATGCCGGGCAGGTCGTGACCCGCACCATGCTGCTGGAGCGCGTGTGGGATTATCACTTTGATCCGCAGACCAACGTGATCGACGTGCATGTCTCCCGCCTTCGTCAGAAGGTGGACAAGCCGTTTGCGACACCCCTCATCCACACGATCCGGAACGCCGGCTATATCCTGCGCGCGGACTGATCCGTGAACATCTGGCGTGGGCTCAAGCGGCTGGGAAAGCGTCTTCGCTGGCCGATCCGGTCTGCCGGTCTGAACTTTGCGCTCGCTTACGGGCTGGTGTTTATCATCTCGGCCGGTGTGTTTCTGTCCTTCATCTGGTGGAACACGACCGGGCAGCTTGATCGTCAGGTTGAAGCCGCCGTTCAGGTGGACGCGCATGATCTGGCGCAGCGCTGGGTTCATGGTGGCCCTGCTGCTCTGGCCCTCGCCATTCAGGACCGGCTGGATCAGAACGTCGAGGATGACGAACTCTATCTTCTGGTCGGCCCGGACGGCCGGAAATATGCCGGCAATCTCCCCGGATGGCCGGTCGTCATCACACAGATGGACGAGTTTTATGAACTCTCCATCCGGCGGGACGGATTTCGAACACAGGCCAAAATGCATGCTTACCCGCTTTCAGAAGGGTTCCGCCTGATTGTTGGCCGGGACGTCCGGGGGCGTCAGGTTGTCCGGCATGTTCTGACGGATACGCTCATCTGGGCGTGGGTCATGGTGTCTCTGCTGGCGGCTGGTGGAACATTGGCCATCCGTCGGATTTTCCGACAGGTGGTCCATTCGATTGCCCGCACAACCTCCGCCGTGGCGCAGGGTGATCTGAGCCGTCGCATTCCCTTGACGGGGAATGAAACCGATCTTGTGGCGCAGACGGTCAACACCATGCTGGAGCGTATCAATCGTCTTATGGACGGTGTGCGACAGGTGTCGAATGCCATTGCGCATGATCTGCGCACCCCCATTGCCCGTGCCCGTGCCCGGCTGGAAGATGCGAGCCTGACCGCGACGTCTAAAGACGAACTCCGTGCAGCGATTGACCGCGCTGTGCTGGATCTGGATCGCGTAACTTCCATTTTCGAGGCATTGCTCCGCATTGCCCAGCTTGAGGCGGGCGCGCGGCGCGCTGCCTTCACGGTGTTGGACATCGGCCCTCTCCTCGAAGGCCTGACCGAGCTTTATGAGGCCTCCATGGAGGAGGCTGGTCTGACGCTGGACCTGAAGCTGGGCCAGATTGCTCCCGTAAACGGCGATCCGCATCTTTTACAGCAGGCGGTCGCCAACTTGCTGGATAATGCGATCAAGTTTGCTCCGGCCAACTCAACCATCACCCTGTCCGCTGCCATGCAGAATGGCAGCGTTGCGATTTCGGTGGCCGATCAGGGACCAGGAATGGGGGAGCAGGATATGATGCGGGCCTCGGAGCGCTTTTTTCGGGCTGAAGCTGCTCGTAATACACCGGGGGCAGGCTTGGGCCTGTCTTTGGTTCAGGCTGTTGTGCACCTGCACGGCGGCACTATGGAACTGGCGAATGGCCATCCGGGGTTACGGGTGATGCTGAGTCTGCCTGTTGCTCAGAAAAAAAGTACATTGCCAGCATGACGGAAGTTTCATTCCTCCCTCACACGTGGCTTAGGTGAAAAGGCTTAAAGAAGGCGAGATGCGCCTTCTGTCCCCCACCACTGTCTGTCTTCTGGGTCTTGGCCTGATGGGAAGCCTTGCGGCTGCTCCCGCCGGGCATGGGCCGTCTCAGTCGCTGGTTTCCCGCCCTGCGGTCGGGAAAGAGGATGGCGCAATTTCCGTGACATCGGACAGTGCCGAATACTGTACGCAGCTTACCCGGAATGTGGATCAGCTCTTGGCCATGCCGCATGGGATTCCGGTTGGTGCCATGGATGATGCAAAGCGGCTGCGGGCGGAAGGAGATACGCTCTGCAAGCATCGCCATCTTCGCGCTGGGATCGCAAGGCTGCGTCGTGCGTTGGTTCTGCTGGAACATAGTCAGGAGCATTCATGAAACGCTTATTCCGTCTGGTCACGCCCTTGGCCGTTTTATCGCTGGCCGCCTTCTGTCAGGCCCGCGCCGAGGACAGCCCTAACGGAACCCAGCTTGATTTCACGGTGACGGGAGAAGCCCATGCGGCTCCTACGCTTCTGACGGTGCGCCTCTTCGGGCGGGCTGACAGCACGTCTGCGATTGAAGCTCAGAAGACCCTGAATGCGCATATGGCCGATGCGATGAAGATGGCGTCCGGTCAAGCGGGGATTGAGGCCCAGGCGGGCAGCTATTCCCTGTCTGACCAGACACCCGAGCATGGTCCGACGCGGTGGACGGCGCGTCAGGATCTGAGTCTGAGCGGCAAGGAAGCCGTGGCGCTTCTGGACTTGTCCGGCAAGCTGCAGAGCCATGGCTTGATGATGGATGGTCTGGAGTGGTCTCTGGATTCCGAAACCCGTGAGACACTCCTTGCGCAGGCCCGCACACAGGCCCTTCAAAAAGTCCGTAAGGAAGCGGAGGAGAGCGCCAGAACGCTCGGGCTGCATGTTGTTCGCCTGAAGCAGGTGCGCGTTTCTTCCATGGAACCTGGGCCCCGTCCGGTCATGCTGATGGCTGCGCGTGCGTCAGGGGATTCTTTTACGCCTCCGCAGGGCACCCCCCAGGAGCAGACCTTGCGCGTAACCGTGAGTGTTCAGGCTGAACTGGCTCCCTGACGTGCCACAGGTGACAGTCTGGCACGATGGCAACTGTCCCCTGTGCCAGAAAGAAATTGCTTTGATGCGTCGGCTGGATTGGCGTAGAAATATCCAGTTCATTGATGCGACCAGCCAGACAGCAGACTGTCCTTTAAGCCGACATGAGCTTCTGGAGCGCTTCCATGCGAGAGAAGGGGAGCAGATGTATGACGGTGCCGCGGCTTTCGCAGCCATGTGGCGTGCCATTCCCGCCCTGAGGCCACTGGGCGAAATCGCGCGGTTTCCGCTTATGCTTCGGGGACTTGAGTATCTGTATGGCCATTTCCTGAGGGTGCGGCCCGTCCTTCAAAAGATTATGCGAAAAATCGGGCATTAAACTCCATTTTCTCTCAGAAATGGTTTGCTGGTAGAAACCTATAGACATATTTTGACATGATTCACCGAGAGGGGATGTGTCATGCGGGTCTGGCTTTCTGCTGTTGTCGTTCTTTTATGCCTCGCAAGCTCTGGCGCTTATGCGCAGGAGCATCTGGTCGTTAAAGGATATTCCTCAGACCAGACCAGTCATGCGGTTGAGGAGATCGTCCAACCAAGGACCGATCGCCAGATTGCCCGCTGGAACCAGATGGTTTGCCCGCAATTTGTCGGCTTTCCTGCGGATGTGGAAAAGCAGTTCGAGGCCCATCTGGAAGATCGGTTTGCGAGATATGGGATTCCGGTCAAAGCGCACTGTCCAATCCCGCAGCTTTTCATTCTGGCCACGGTTCATGAAGATGATCTTATCGATCATATTCTGGAGCGCGATCCCTATCTGATGCAGGGGATCGACGTTGCACCGGGCGTCATAGATAATTTCCGTGTTTCGACAGCTTTTGCAGACAATTTCCGTCTGCCGCCCGCAGACGTCCGTCATGCTATTCGACAGGATTATCCTGTCCGCTGGTTTTCTGATGTGGGGATCGAATACAACGGACAAACAGGAACGCATCTCCTGAATGGAAACCTGCCTCCACGTTTTGGGGGAGGAAGAGCAACGGCGCTATATATTGGCGAAATTCCGATGACGTCGTTTCTTGGGGCGATCCGGCATGAAGATATCAAGTACATGGCCATCACCGTGGACCTTTCCAAAATGGAAGGTGTTTCTTGGCCATCCTTGTTCGAATATGTCTCCATGGTGGCGCTAACCAATCCGCAGCTCAAGGATTACGACACGTCCGAGACGATACTCGGCGGCTTCGTGAAGCACAGGAAACCACAGTCAGGCGATTTTACCATGACGGATCTGGATGATGCCGTGGTTCGCGAGTTCTATACGAATGACCGAGCAGAAGACGGTCGGGAAGAGACCCAGAAAATTGCCTCTGATGTTACAGCCAGTTTGCATCCCTGATGGAAGTGGAGCCATGGCCGCAGATCCGGGGCAATGTTTCCATGCTTTGGGGGAGGATTTAGCTTCGGTCTGGCTCATCATGGTTCAGAACAAGGCCGCGCATAACAGAAGGCTAATCTGAGGTTTTTTAGGAAGTTTTTAAGGGAGAGTACCTAGAGATGGGGCGGTAGGAGCCCGCATGACCCTCTTTGCCCCCGACCCGTTTTCTCCTGATATTCATAATTTTACAGCCTCTCTGCGTGCTGCCGTCAGTCTGGATGAGGCCGGACGCAGAGGGGATGCGCTGGAGGCCTTGCAAGAGGCTGAGAGCCTGTTACCCGATCGTTCGGAAAGCGCTTTCCTTCTGGGGGGACTGTATGAGCGGTTCCAGTATTGGGGAAAAGCCGCAGCGTTTTACGAAAAAGCCCTTCAGTCCGGACCAGAAGCATCGCGCGTATGGCATAGGCTTGGCATCGTGCGTCTTCAGGCAGGAGATTTGCCAGAAGCGCTGGATGCTTTGGAGCATGCGGTGTCTCAGGCCCCGGATGTTCCTGACTATGCTACGGATCTGAGTATGGTGCTCTCCAGAATGGGACGATTTGAGGAGGCGCTGTGTCTGGTGCGTTTGGCCTTGTCCCTCCGGCCAGACGATATCCATGCGCTTAATAATGCAGGCCATGTCCTGCAATGTCTCAACCGGTCTGCGGAAGCGATCGTCTTTTATGATACCGCGCTTCTGCAGGCTCCGTCTCATCCTGTTATCCGTTTTGGACGTGCGGCAGCGCTGTTGAAAGCAGGCGTCTTTCGGGAAGGATGGCAGGAATACGAATGGCGCTGGCAGTCTTCCCGCACGGTGAGGGCAGACCTCAAGGCCCCTGTCTGGGAAGGGGAAGACCTCCAGGGCAAGACGATCCTTGTGCATCATGAGCAGGGCTATGGGGACACTCTGCATTTTGTGCGTCTTGTTTCCCTGCTGGCAGCCGCAGGCGCCTGTGTTGTGATGCAGGTACCAGTTCCACTTGTCCGTCTCATGGAACGCGTTGAGGGTGTGGACCGGGTTTTTTCTTTGATCCCACCTGAAGAGCGTTTTGACTATCACTGCCCGCTGATGAGTCTCCCGGCCCGGCTCAGGCTGGAGTCTGATTGTGTCGGACCGGTGCCCTATCTTTCCGTGCCGGCCGACGAGAGTGTACGACAGGGAAATCTTCTGCGGAGTTTGGCGCAGGGAAATCCAGAACAGCCAGATTTCATTGTCGGGCTGGTCTGGGGAGGAGATCCCCGTTCTCACGATCTGCGAGCGACACAGACGGACCGTCGTCGAAGCATCCTGCTGGAAAATCTGGCGCCTCTTTTCTCGGTTCAGGGCATACGCTTTGTCAGCTTCCAGATGGGGCTGCCAAGGCATCAGATTGAAGCTTCAGGGCTGCCTCTGGTGGAGGGAACGGAGGGTATTCTGGATTTTCAGGATACTGGAGCGCGGCTGTACGGTGTGGATCTGTTGATTACGGTTGATACATCCATCGCCCATCTTGCGGGCGGCCTTGGGTTGCCCGTGTGGATGCTCTCCCGTGCGGATGCGTGCTGGCGATGGGGAGACAGCGGTAGCCAGACTGGATGGTATCCGACAATGCGGATTTTCCGTCAGCCCGAATCAGGCGACTGGGAAAGTGTTGTAGAGGACGTGCGCGGAACTCTTGACCGCCTGATGAGCGTTTATCGTTCCTGTCAGGAAAAGCCGCCGATCATCTGAAGGTCGGATACAAAAAAAGCAGCCACCCGAAGGTAACTGCTTTTCCGTAATCCAAAGTGGAGAACAGCCTTAGCGCGGTGCGATGACCATCAGCATCTGGCGGTTTTCCATGCGTGGCATCTGCTCAACCTTGGCCTTTTCTTCGACTTCGGCGCGGATACGCTCCATCATCTTGGCACCAAGCTCCTGGTGAGCCATTTCACGACCCTTGAAGCGCAGGGAAACCTTCACCTTGTCGCCGTCATCAAGGAACGAATTGATGGCCTTGAGTTTTGTCTGGAAGTCATGCTCGCCCGTACCCGGACGAACCTTCACTTCCTTGATCTCAATGACCTTCTGCTTCTTGCGAGCTTCGTTCTTCTTCTTCTGCTGTTCGTATTTGAACTTGCCGTAGTCCAGAATCTTCACAACAGGCGGAACAGCCGTCGGGCTGATTTCCAGCAGGTCAAGGCCAACCGAGAAAGCACGCATCAGGGCATCGCGGGTCGACATAACACCCTGCATTTCGCCTTCTTCGTCAATCAGACGAACCTGCGGAACACGGATTTCCTCGTTGACGCGCGGTCCTTCACGTGTGGGCGCGGCCTGCATCGGCGGTCTAGCTATGGTCAGCTCCTGTCGTAATTCTCATACAAGAATCAGCACTGACCTTACGCCCCGCCCTTCACGAAAAAGGGCGGGATGCGGTCTTTACCGATCCCGTTCCTTCTGCACATAGTCCCGCGCCCTTCCGGGTGCAAGAGGATTAAGCACAATCCTCAGAAAAGCGCGCAATATCCGGCGGAGTTGCTTCAGTTGAGAGGGCTTTGACGGCTTCGTCGAGTCCAAGGATTTCCTGCTGCGCTCCGCCGAGGCGACGCATGGCAACCTTGCGCTCTTCCGCCTCGCGGCGTCCGACGACCAGAATGACCGGGACACGGGCAAGGCTGTGTTCGCGGATCTTGGCGTTGATCTTGTCGTTGCGAACGTCAGTCTCAACCTGAAGACCGGCGGCCTTCAGCTTCGTGGCAACTTCCGTGGCATAATCCGCCGCGTCGGACACGATGGAGGCCACGACAACCTGCGTCGGTGCCAGCCAAAGCGGGAACTTGCCTGCATACTGTTCAATCAGAATGCCGATGAAGCGCTCGAAGCTGCCCAGGATCGCACGGTGCAGCATGACCGGGCGATGACGCTGGCTGTCCTCGCCAATATAGGACGCATCCAGACGTTCCGGCAGAACATAGTCCACCTGAAGCGTACCGCACTGCCAGTCACGACCGATTGCATCGGTCAGGACGAACTCCAGTTTCGGGCCGTAGAAAGCGCCTTCGCCAGGGTTGTACTCGTATTCGACGCCAGCGATTTCGCAGGCTTTCTTGAGCGACCCTTCGGCGCGATCCCAGACTTCGTCGGAGCCAGCACGCGTCTCCGGGCGATCCGAGAACTTCACGCGGAAGCTCTCGAAGCCCAGATCGGTGTAAACCTCGGCCAGCATTTTCACGAATTTTGCGGTTTCATCCGCAATCTGGTCGTCCGTGCAGAAGATATGGGCATCATCCTGCGTGAAGCCACGAACGCGCATGATGCCATGCAGTGAGCCGGACGGCTCATAACGATGGCACGCGCCGAACTCTGCCATACGCAGCGGCAGTTCACGGTAAGACCGCAGGCCATGACGGAAAATCTGCACATGGCACGGGCAGTTCATCGGCTTCAGGGCGAGGGTTTTGTCCTCATCCTCAACCTGCGCGATGAACATGTTCTCGCGGTACTTGTCCCAGTGACCGGAAGCTTCCCAGAGGGCGCGGTCCACGAGCTGCGGGGTGCGGACTTCTTCGTAGTTGTTCCGCTCCTGCGCCCGGCGCATGTAGTCCTGAAGGACCGTGTACAGACGCCAGCCCTTGTGGTGCCAGAAGATTTGCCCGACGGCTTCTTCCTGAATGTGGAAGAGGTCCATCTCGCGGCCAATGCGGCGATGATCGCGCTTTTCGGCTTCTTCCAGACGCGTCAGATGAGCCTCCAGCTCCTTCTTGTCGCGCCAGGCTGTGCCGTAAATGCGGGTCAGCATGGGGTTGCGATGGTCACCGCGCCAGTAGGCACCGGCCACACGCATGAGCTTGAACGCTGTTCCGACGTCCGCCGTGCCGCGCAGATGCGGACCGCGACAGAGATCGAGCCATTCGCCCTGACGGTAGATCGAAATCTGCTCGTCTTCCGGCAGATCGCGGATCAGTTCGGCCTTGAAGTCCTCACCCTTCTCTTCGAAGAAGCGAATGGCTTCGCCACGATCCCAGACTTCCCGGGTAAAAGGTGCGTTGGCAGCAACGATCTCGCGCATCTTGGCTTCGATGGCCTCGAAGTCATCCGGCGTGAACGGCTTCTCACGAGAGAAATCGTAATAGAAGCCGTCCTTGATGCTCGGACCGATCGTGACCTGTGTTTCCGGCCAGAGCGATTGTACGGCTTCTGCCAGAACATGGGCCGCGTCATGGCGGATCATTTCAAGGGAGGCGTCGTCCTTCTTGGTGACGAACTTGACGGCCGCATCGTCCGCAATCTCGGTCGCGAGATCGACGAGCCTGCCGTTCACCTCCATGGCCAGGGCGGCTTTTGCCAGCCCCGGACCGATGGAGGCGGCGATAGTCGTGCCCGTCACGGTCCCGTCGAACGTGCGGACGCTTCCGTCGGGGAGTGTGATGGCGGGCATGGGATCGCTCCTCTGCGATGGCTCCCGGCAGCCCTCTGCCGGGAAAAAGACACGCGTAAATGGCCTCAATCCGGTATGGGCTGCAAGCCCTGCACCGGTGGGAAGTCGGATTTATCGGTCGGTTGTGGCTGTCTGGAGGGTAAAAGGCGCCAGTCCGGCCCCATTTGGAAGGCGGCCCTCGCGCCATCCAGCGTCCATATAATGGATCAGGGGCCAGATGCCGTAGAACGCATCCTTCACCACATCCGCGTTTTCATGAGCGTAAAACAGCGGATCAAACAGAACGTATTCGTGCTGTGATCCATCTTCAATCCGGCGGTGCGCTAAAAAATTCTGTGGAATATGGACTGGAAACTGTGGAGCCGGAGCATCGCCCAGAAGGGGAGCGGGATCTATACCCAGAGCGCGGAAATGCTGTGCGATGGCAGGTGCGTAGATATCGGGTGTGTGCAGATAGCTCCGGAGAAAATCTTTCCGACTTGCCTGAAAATAATACCGGAGATGATACCCTTCCTGCGGGTTTTGTGGCGTGATCTGGCCTGCTTTTGGTTTCTCGCCAGGAATGGCGCCAGCGATATGGGAGAGTTTTTGTCGTGCGAAGCGGCGGATCTCTTCATAATCCGGTCGGTTGTGCAGATGAATATGCACAAAGGGCGTGCGGACGCAGCGTTCAGGATAAATGGTTTGCGGCGCATGAAGTCCGCGGTCCAGCCCGACAATCGTATGGGCTCTGAACAGGGCGCGCGGTACGGATTGCGGGCGGTAATAGCCAGGTGCGTCCGGCACATTCAGGAGCAGCCGGTCTGTAATCAGCGTGGCCTGCTCGTCTTTCAGAAGTTCGAACTGTGCCCTGATTTCTGCTGGATCGACGGATAGCCGGTCCAGAAAGAATGCGAGAAACTCGTCGCAATCCATAGGAAGGGCGAAATCGCAGGCATTGTCTGCATCCCATCCACGAGTAACGTCCGCGAAGATATCTCCTTTCCGCAGGAAATCCCTGTGAGACCGGTACTTGCGGATAATCTGAACGCCCTGCGCTTCGTAGCGCTTCTGCACGGCCTTGACGTGCGGGTCCGTCGAGCCGTTGTCGATCACGGTCAGATTGGAAAGGCCGAAAATGGCCCCATGCCAGAGAATCCACGGCTCAAGAAGCGTAGCCTCATTCTTCTGCATCGTGATGCAACGGATGACGGTCATGCCGGGAGGAAGGCCTCTATCCTAGAAGCGGGCAACAACGCCAGATCCGGAACGTCCAGAATGGTTGTGCGCCCTGGGGTCAGGGTCAGCGGAGCTGTCAGACGGGGGTCGCTATCCTGCGAGAACAGGGCGATGACCGGTCGGTCCATGGCGGCGGCCAGATGCATCGGGCCGGTGTCGTTGCCAATGACCTGTTCGGCACGGTCCAGTACGCCAGCTAACTCGATCAGACTGGTTTTTCCCGTCAGATCTATGGCCTGTGGGCAAACGGTTCGGATTTGCTCGGCCAGAGGTGTCTCCGCCGCGCTTCCCGCAATAATGGGTGTGATCCCGCGCTGAAACAGGGCTTGGGCTACTTCGGCGAACCGTGTGACAGGCCAGCGTTTCTGAGGACGATGCGGGGCCGTCCCAGGCACCAAAACACCGTACCGTCCTTGAATCTTCGGTCCATGACCTTGCAGCCATTCCGGGACGATGCGTGGGAGTGGCGGCACACCAGCGGCACGAAGCTGATCATCCAGACGGGCGAGCGTGTGCATGTCGTTGCGGGAAGGATTGGCGTGGGGGTGGCAACAGCCACTGGAAATCCCGGACCAGTTTCTTGGGCGACCTGCCAGCCGGAAATAGGTTTTTGAGCGGCCAGATGTCTGAAGATCGAAAATACGATCAAATCCCCGCAGTGTCCGGGAGAGCCGGAACAACGCGATAGGGTGTTTTAGGGAAGGGCGCTGGTCTGTCGTGACTTCGTCAAACCACGGTGCCGCTTTGGCAAAATCCACAAAAGGCGGTGTGGTCAGCAACGTGATGTGATCATCCGGGAACGCAGCCCGAATGGAAGAGAAGGCTCCAAAAGCCTGAACGAAATCGCCCAGAGCGCCGAGCTTGATGACGAGAATACGACTCATACCCTGATTTCTAGCAGGGTCTGACGGAACGCCAACTCCCAGAGCTGACGTTCCGCAAAAGAAATCCTGTTTGTATCAGGATTGGGTCTGCCTATCAGGCCGTGGTGTCGAGCCCCGGAGAGGCCTTGGCCGCATCGGCTTCCGGCGTTCCCTTGGCGACGACGACCATGGCCGGCTTCAGAAGGCGGCCCTTGAGAAGCCATGCCGGCGTCCAGGACTGCATGACATGACCCGGGCTGTGCTGGTCGGACGGCTGCTCAGCCATCGCCTGATGCAGATTCGCGTCGAACGGCTTGCCTGTCGGATCTTCGCAGGTGATGCCGTGGCGTTCCAGAATGTTGATGAAGGATCGCTCGGTGCCTTCAATTCCTTCACGCAGTTTGGTGATGAGCGTCTCTTCGCCTTCGGTCTTTGCAGGGAGAGAGGCGAGGCCGCGCTGAAGATTTTCAGCGGCTTCCACCACATCCTTCGCAAATTTCTGAATCGCGTACTGACGTGCGTCTTCCACGTCCCGCTTGGCGCGGGCGCGGATATTCTGGTTTTCCGCTTCGGAACGGACCCAGCGATCCTTGTATTCCGCAACTTCCGCTTCAAGAGCCTCGATACGGGCTTCCGGGGTGGTGTCTTCCAGCGTTTCGCCGCCGGTTTCATTCATGCCGGGTGTCTCGACGCCCTGCTCAGGCGCGTCGTTCACGGTTTCCGGCGTAGTCTTCTGGTCTGGCATGTCACGACCTTATCTTGTGGGACGGGCCATCCTTTGGCCCCGTTCTCTTTCAGGAGATAACGCGGATTGTCTCAAAGACAAGGGTTGCAACGTGGTACGATGTCATTGAAATGCCTATTTTCTGCCATGGTGCGCCATGCGTTATAGATAATCCTGTCATCAGATTTCAGCAGACGGACCCCCTATGGAGACGCCACACACGCCTTACGCGCCCCAGCCGGCCAGTAGCCAACCGCCATCTGGCGTTGCTACGACACCGATTATTGCGCTGGTGGATGATGACCGGAACATTCTTGCTTCCGTTCAGATGACCCTCGAATCCGAAGGCTTCACTGTTCACACCTATACCGATGGTGAAAGTGCCCTTCAGGGAATTATCAGTCGCCCGGTCAGCCTGGCTGTGCTGGATGTGAAGATGCCGCGTATGGACGGTATGGAGCTTCTTCAGCGTCTCCGTGCCCGCTCCAACCTGCCTGTCATTTTCCTGACGTCGAAAGACGAAGAGCTGGACCAGCTCATGGGCCTGCGCCTTGGCGCGGATGATTATATCACCAAACCGTTCTCCCAGCGGCTGCTCATCGAGCGTATTCGCGCCCTGCTGCGCCGTCAGGATGCAAGCCGGGCTGAAGCTTCCGGCGTGACGGCAACAGGGTCGGCCATTGTGCGGGGGCAGCTTTCACTTGATGAAACCCGGCACCAGTGCCTTTGGGGCGGACAGGATATTGCCCTGACGGTCACGGAGTTTCTTCTGGTCAAGGCTCTGGCCATGCGGCCCGGAATGGTGAAGTCCCGCGATCAACTCATTGATGCGGCTTATGGAGACAACATCTACGTTGATGACCGGACGATCGACAGCCACATCAAGCGTGTTCGCAAGAAGTTTCGTCAGGTCGATGACAGCTTCAATCAGATCGAAACGCTGTATGGTATCGGATACCGTTATCGGGATGAGTGACGCAGCATGACTTTTTTCCAGAAAGAAAAGCTGCGTGCCTAAGGCCGATCCGTCTTCCGTACTGGAATATGATTTTGATTCGGATCGCCTTGAACAGGGGCGTGACCGCCGTCATGCCGCTGCGGCACGGCGTGGGATTCTGTTCTCCCTGCGCAGATTGTTCAGCCGGAAGGATCCGCCGGATCCACGGCGGAAACTTGCCTCTCCGTTGCTGGGGCGTATCCTTCTTCTGAACATTCTGCCGCTGGCGCTTCTGGCAGTGACGCTTCTGTTTCTTGACCAGTTTCAGAATAGCCTGCTGGAGACGGACGTTAACGCCCTGCGTGAGCAGGCGCATATCTACGCCGCCGCTGTGGGACAGTCCGCCGTCATTCCTGCACCCAAAGTTGCTGGAAAGCCCGCTCCGGGCGGAGAGTTCGTGCTGGACCCCTCGCAGGCCCGTCCGTTGCTGGCGCGTCTGACCGAGCCCAGTCCGAATGCCCATGCGCTGCTGTTCGATCCAGATGGAAAGCTGGTGGCGGATAGCAGGACGGAGCCCCGGCACCCGCCGAAAGCGATTGCTCCGGATGCGGCAACGGATGGGGTTCCCTGGGAACCTCCGCGCAACAATGCACTGGAAACATTTTACGACTGGCTCCTGTCCCTGCTGCCGCTGACGTCCAGCGAGGGGATCGTTACGCTGGATACGCCGGATTCAGCAACCGATGGCCCACATGATGCGCAGCCTTTGCGGGCTCAGTCGGAACTTCCGCCCTTTATCCGCCGCACCAAAGATCATCAGCTTGTGGTCACGGTTGTGGAGCCTGTGGTGCATGAAGGTCTGACGGTCGGGGAAATCCAACTTACCCGTCATGCTCCGGAAGTGGACCGTTCGCTCTTTGCTGTGCGCTCTTCCATTCTGTCGCTGGTGCTGGCTGCGCTTGTCGTTACCATTCTGCTGTCCTGGTATCTGTCCCTGACGATCGCGCGACCATTGCTGACACTTGCCCGGGCTTCGCATGAAATGCGGGAATCGGACGGGCGTAAGGATCTGGTCCCAGAGCGTCTTCTGGCGCGGCGGGACGAAATTGGTGTTCTGGCACGCTCCCTGCGAGGAAGTGCGCTCGCGCTCTGGGCGCGTATGGATGATATCGAGCGGTTCGCTGCAGATGTGAGTCATGAGATCAAGAATCCGCTGTCGTCGATCCGGTCTGCCATTGAAACGCTTCCAAGAATCGCCATCCCGGAACGACGTGACCGGCTGCTGGGAATCATCAACAGTGACGTGAAGCGGCTTGACCGACTGATTACCGATATTTCGGATGCCAGTCGTATTGATGCTGAATTGTCGCGCGTTCGGCCCGAGCCTGTCTCTGTGGTCGCACTTCTGTCCATTCTTGCAGAAATGCATCAGACAACACGCAAGGAAGATGCGCCGATCCTGCGTCTGGATGTGCGTGATCAGGAACCGCCGCTGCGCGCTTTTGCCGTGGAAGACCGACTGGTTCAGGTTCTGCGGAATCTGATTGGGAATGCGGTGTCGTTTTCGCCGCCACATGGCGTGATTGCCCTGCATGCCAGTGCCCGGGATATTGCGGGGAATGGCCCTGGGACAGGGAGTGTGGTGGAAATCACCATCAGTGACCAAGGGCCCGGAATTCCACCCGGAAAGCTCGAAAGCATCTTCGACCGTTTCTATTCAGAGCGGCCGCAGACTGAGCATTTCGGGCAGCATTCCGGGTTGGGCCTGGCTATTAGCCGTCAGATTATTCACGCGCTGCGCGGGAGTCTGTTCGCTGAAAACATTCTCGATGCTTCGGGTGCAGTCTCTGGCGCCTGCTTTGTCGTTCGGCTTCCCCGGGCAGCCTGACGAGGTCAGTGAACGAAGCTGCGGCATCCTGTGTCGCGTTTCAAATCCACTGACTGTTATGCTGGCTTCCTGTTTGCCTCCGACGTCCTGAAACAGAAGCGTAGAGGCAAAGGGTATGGCCAGTGTCAGAATGCAGAGGGGCGAGAGGCAATCCTTAACCATGAGGAGACGCAACAGGTCGTGCTGCAAGCAGGACATGACCGACCCGATGATCCCGACGCTGACTGGCCCGAATGTCGCGCAGATCTGCTAGAGCGTTGTCTTTGGCGGACTGAACGCAGTTCGAAATATCATCCAGCGTTGTCATGTCCATGGGGTTGGTGACGGAACAGACCGTCTGAGCTGCATCTTCAATGCGACTCTGCGCTTGCCTCCAGTCCTCTTCATTCGTCAGATCAATGTTCTTCACATCAACCTGCTGACTTGAGGTCAGGGGAATACCTGTAAGTAGCAGGGGAGCTGCAACGCTTTGGGATACTGGTGCAAGCGTGAGTGCGGCCAGGAAAAGGATGCGAACGGGAAAAGACGTGCGAAGCATGGTGGAGGCCTTTCGATGCAGAAAGATGCGGCGATCATGTCGCCTGCACATCTGTATGCAGAAGGCGTGCCAAACTTAGTTTTCTGGAAATTTTTTCCGGCAAAAAACCTTAATTCGAGATCAAAGCTGTAAAAGTGGTCAATTTTAACAGTTTGTGGTGAAAATTATCGTTATGGGGAGAGACTGGCAATCAGGCTTAACGCGATGCGCTGGTTGGCGTCTGGAAAACCTTGCACAATCCGTAGTGTGAGTGTGGGACGAGCTGCAGCAAGCGCTTCTCCAAGAGTGCTTTGGCATTGGCTGAAACCATCACCTTCCCGAAGCATGGCGGCGATGTGCCGTGTCTGATCCAGTGTCAGATTATGCTTGGCCAGTTCTTCGGAAATAGCGTCTAGCGCGGCCTGGCATTCTTCCGAAAGACGTTGAGGACGCTCGCCTGCTGGCCCGAGGCCATTAAAATCCGTGCATGTCACTTCGTCACCATAGACAGTGACGGTCTCGTGTCTGGAAAGTTCGCCCATATGATCCGTATTCCCGATCTGTCGTCAGAGGTTCCAAATTCCTCTCCGGACAAAGGCGCTGGCGGCGATGCAGCGCAGTCCGTTCCCCAGTCTTCTAAACCGGACTTGGGAGGGTCGCAATCCGTGTCATCTCGGCAACGGTTTCCTGATGGCGAAAATATTTACGCGTCCTGTGTTGCCCGAAACGGAAAAGCCATTCTGCTTTGTGGGGTGTCCGGGACAGGTAAATCGATTCTGGCTCTGCAGTTGATTGAGGCAGGTTTCTCTCTTGTGGCAGATGATCGCGTCATAATGAGAGGCATCTATGCCAGTCCTCCGCCTCAGTTGGCGGGATTGTTGGAGGTACGGGGAGTGGGAATTCTCAGGACATCTTTTGTCACGAATGCGCGAGTGATCCTGAAGGTCTTTCTGGGGGAGGAGGGAGTCCGTTTGCCGGTACCGGAACGAGAGACCCGGACAGGTGTGGTTGTCCTGCGTCTGAATGGGAGTTTTCCGGGGGATTCCTGCCGAATTATTGCCGCCTTCAAAGCCTGCTGCGGTGAGTATGAATGGCATGTTGGAGCAGGTGAGGAAATGTCGGGACTCTGAAGTGGCGAAATAGTTCCTTATGATCTGAAAAAGGGCTAGAGTAGGGCACATGACACCGGCGAATATTCCCGAGTCCGAACTTTCGGCAGGATATGGTCCTGGTTCCAGGCAGATCCTGATTGTTACAGGGCTTTCCGGTGCCGGAAAATCATCCATTCTACGAGTGCTTGAAGATCTCGGCCACGAAGTCGTGGACAATCCGCCTTTGCATCTTCTCGAAGCTCTGGCCGCACGGGGTGGGTCACGTCTTGCGATTGGAATTGATGTTCGCAGTCGCGGGTTCGAAGCGTCCCGGGTGCTGGAGGAAATGGACCGGCTGAAAGCTTTGCCTGGCAGTCAGGTCCAGCTTCTCTATGCCACGGCAGAGCCGGAAATCCTTCTGCGGCGCTTTACAGCGACACGCCGCCGCCATCCCCTTGTGACCAGTGGTACGATTCTGCCCGGAATTGAGCAGGAAACCCGGCTTCTGGCGCCTCTGCGGGCTCATGCGGATTTCGTCATCGATACGTCTGACCTGCCAGCGCCTGAACTGCGGCAACTAATTGAGACGCGCTTTGGCAGTAGCGCAGAAGATGGGTTGACGGTGGCCTTGATGTCTTTCGCTTATCCATCTGGCCTGCCTAGAGAAGCGGACATGGTGTTTGACGCACGCTTCCTGCGGAATCCTCATTACGATCCAACCCTTCAGCCCATGACGGGCCTTGATCAGGCTGTCGTGCAGCACGTCAAGCAGGACCCGGCTTATCCGGCCTTCTTTGATCACGTGCATGGTCTTCTCGATCTCGTGCTTCCGCGCTTTGTCGAAGAAGGTAAGAAATATGCCACCATCGCTGTGGGATGCAGCGGTGGGCGTCATCGTTCCGTCACCATCATTGAGGAACTGGCGCGCCTGCTTCCAAAAACGGCACCTGTTGGCCCGATGATGGTGCTGCATCGTGAGTTGGCCCGGAAAGGTCTCTCCTCATGGCGTTGGGCCGTTCCGCCGCATAATCTGTCCGGGCAGGATAAATCTGCATGATCGGACTGATGCTGGTCACGCATGGCAGGCTGGGCGAAGTCCTGCTTGAAACCATGGTGCATGTCGTGGGGCCACAAGCCCAGATTGGAATCGTGGGTGTTGGCGACGATGATGATCCGGCTCTTCTGCACCCTGAAGCAGACAGGCTGTTGCATCAGCTGGACACGGGCGATGGTGTTCTTGTTCTGACGGATATTTTCGGAAGTTCACCGTCCAATCTGGCGCTGTCCCTTCGGAAACCGGGACACGTCGAAATCGTTTCTGGCGTGAATGTACCTATGCTGGTCAAGCTCGCGAAAACGCGCGCGGGGCTGGATCTTGAAAGCTGCATTGAAAAAGCAACGATGGCCGGGCGCAAATATATCGCGGTTGCGTCCCAGCTTCCTGATCCCTGTCTTCACGGGGGGCCGCGCCCCTGTGTCATGCCGGTCCCCTGATGAGCGAAACAGCCCTTGCCCCCCGTACCCTGACCATCGTTAATCGGCTGGGCCTCCATGCTCGTGCCGCAGCCAAACTGGTCACGACAGCAGAGCGCTTTGATGCAGAAACGACGGTAGAACGAGGGGGCAATGTCGTTTCTGCCCTTTCGATCATGGGGCTTATGATGCTGGGTGCCGGGGAAGGGGAGACGGTGACCCTGCATGCACACGGCCCACAGGCTGCTGAGGCGCTCGACGCTGTGGAAGCTCTGATTGCGGACGGATTTGGTGAGCGTGACTGAGCAGTCTGTCCGTCCCGGTCGGCCCAGAGCGTCCCGTTCACGCAAGACTTCCCCCAGTTCCACGACCCTGCATGGTAAAGCCATCACTCAGTCTATCGGGTTGGGACCGGCTGGGCGTGTAGAGGAACTGCCTCTTCCAGACATTACGGAGCGATATAGCAAGATCGGCCCAGAATCTGAGCTTGTCCGTCTGGATGTCGCTATCACCCGTGCTCTTCGCCAGATCGAGAAAATGCGGGATCGTCTGGTTGGTTTGCCGGAAGAGGGGCGTGAAGAAATTGCAACGCTTCTGACGGTTTATGAGCGCATGCTCGGTCCGTCTCGTCTGACGCGTCAGGTTCGCGCGCGGATCAACGAAGACGGACTCTGTGCCGAAGCGGCCGTGTCAGACGTCAGTGAGGCGCTGGCCCTTCAGGTCCTTAGGACTGCCGAAGCCATGGCGGGTGACCATGGCGCACAGGAACAGGATGCCAATTTCAGGCTTGCAGGAGAGTTTGAGGAAATCGGTCGCCGGTTGATCCGTAACCTTACAGGCGTGTCTTACAGGGCATTCTCCAGCCTGCCTCCTGGCTCGGTTCTTGTTGCTGAACAGTTACGACCTGCCGATGTTGCCATGATTGATCCGGCGCGGATTGCGGCTGTCGTAACCGAGGGCGGTGGCGGCGCGGATCACACCGCTATTTTGTTACGCGCGCTTGATATTCCTGCGATTCTGGCCGTGCCCAATCTGATGGCACAGGTGAATGAGGGCGATATGCTCGTCGTGGACGGGCATCTTGGCACGATTACACTCTCCCCGAACGAGACCGAACTGCGTCTGGCCCGTGAAGCTGCCCAGAAGGAAGCCAAGGAAAAGCGCGCTTTTGGCCGTCTGAAGAAGTTGCCGGCCCAGTTACTTGGCGGCGAGCCCATCGAACTTCTCGCCAATCTGGAACTTCCTGCCGAACTTCCGATGCTTCTGCGTAATGGTGCCAGAGGAATTGGCCTGTTGCGAAGCGAGTTCCTGTTTGGTGAACGGGATGATCTGCCTGATGAGGACGGTCAGACCGCCACGTACCGTTCCATTATCGAAGGCATGGACGGGCGGCAGGTCACGATCCGTGTTCTGGACTGGGGGGGCGAGAAGGGCCGTGCGTGTATGCGCCGTCTCGGTCTGGCGGAACAGGTGGCGGATGGCGATAACCCAGCCCTTGGTCTACGGGGTATTCGCCTTCTCCTTCGCGTTCCCGATGTTCTGGAGACCCAGTTCGCTGCGATTTTAAGGGCTGCTGCGCCCGAAGAGGGCAACACGGCCATCGGCCCGGTCCGTATTCTGCTTCCGATGGTCACGTCTCCGGATGAAGTGCTGGAGGCGCGGGAGATTTACGAGAAGGTGGCGCGCCGCCTCAAGCGCAAACAGGTTCCGCTACCTGATGTGCTGCCCCCACTCGGGATCATGGTGGAAACACCGGCAGCCGCTTTGACGGCAAGCACAATGGCGCAACACGCTGATTTCATGGCGCTCGGCACCAATGATCTGACGATGTACACGTTGGCTGTTGATCGGGCGGATTCGATGGTGGCTGATCGATACAGCCCTCTTCACCCTGCCGTTCTTCAACTCATCGAAGCGACGGCTGAAGCGGCTTTGCGCACTCATCGACCTATCTCCGTCTGTGGAGAAATGGCATCTGACCCCAGAGTTGTTGCGCTTCTGATCGGGTTTGGCCTTCGGTCTTTTTCCATGAACTCGGCGTCTCTGCCGCGCGTAAAACGCCTGATCCGCACTCTTAAGATGGAAGACTGCGATCATTTGCGACGACAGATCATGGTGGAAACAGATCCTGCAACCATTCAGTCCCTGATCCGGGATTTCGCGCTCTGACCAGTCGTTCTGGACGGTCTCTCTCGAAAAAACTGCCGCTCAATGCCATATAAGAGAGATCATGCCGGATTCGCCTTATGAGACCTCCCCCGCGGAGAGCCTGTCTTTTTCCCCATCCATTACAGCCCGTCTTGAACGGGCTGGAGACTGGTGTCGCCACCGTGGGCAACGCCTGACGGAAACGCGACGTCAGGTTCTGGGTCTGATCCTCTCTTCAGAAAAGCCTTCCGGGGCCTACGATCTGCTGGCCCGTCTGCGCCCGGCGCATCCGAACGCTGCTCCGCCTACGGTTTATCGTGCGATAGATTTTCTTCTTGAACAGGGTTTGATTCACCGTCTGGAGCGACTGAGCGCTTTCGTTGCCTGTTCGCACGCGACAGATTGCCATCATGGCTGTGATCATGGGGAATGGGGTGTTCACCGCGCGCAGTTCCTGATTTGCAAATCATGCGGGCGGGCCTGGGAACTGGAGCAGGAGAGCATTGTTCCTGCTTTGATGCTTGCGGCGAAAGCTGTTGGCTTCCGTGCTGAAGCTGCCACGGTTGAAATTGAAGGTGTTTGCGCCGGGTGCCAGAAAGCTGCTCTTAGCGGCGGGCACTAACGGTAATGGGCGTGCGACGTTCTCCTCCGCCCGCCCTTCCGTTCACTGACCTTCCGCAGCAGCGTGCTGCCAAATCGCTTTCCTCTCGCCGAAATCGTACGCTTTCTCCTGAAAACGTTCAGCCGGATTTGTTGGATTGGCAGCCCCCGCAGACGCATCTGTCTGTCCAGGAAACTGATGCTCACATTCTGGAGGCTATAGGGTTTCGTCCGGCTTCGGGGGAAGCGTTTCTCTATGCCCTTCTGGACCTCTCTTACGCGCAGACCCTGATGGAACAGGGTTTATCTCTTGAAGATCAGTTGGTTTTTCTCGAAGGTAAAGACGCCGTCAATGAGCTTGCGGAATTGCCACCAGAACAGGAAATCGGCATCCTCCGCGTACGCCGCAGGTTGATCCAGGCCTGGCTGGAGATACATCGCGACGGCGGGAAAGCATATTATGTGCTGGCCGCGAAACAGCTTTCATCGGGCTGACAGAAAAGAGTGAAGTGAATGACATCACAGACGGGATGTTGTTTGTTTCGTAGCGGCTGAACGAGTGGGTCGTGCTGTTGTTGTGGATGCGGATGGTATCGTCGTCTGGCCCGGTGGTGACGTGGAAACGCCCTTTTTTTCCACGCTCTACGGCAAGTCCCTTCTGGCCATTGAACTTGTGGCAAGCGGTACTGCTGATCGGGAGGGCTTCTCTCAAGGTTCTGGCGCATGGGTTTGCGCGGTTCGGGAGTGGGGTTGGCCTCTCCACGGGCCGCGCTGGCGCTATAAAGCGTTTGCGTGAAGCTGTAGCTGCCAATCCGTTCATGATCGCGGGGACGGGACGATATGACACAGCGGTCATGAACAATTTCGAAACTCGTGCGTTCATTAAAATGGGTGCGGAAGGCGTTATGATCGCGGCGTTGCCGGACCAGGGTCTGGGTTTTGCTATCAAGATGGATGACGGCGCTAACAGGGCCGCTGAAGTCGCGATGTCTGCTCTGCTTCACCATTTTGGTGGCGAGACACTCTGCCGGACGCCTCAGGATCATGCTGTCCTGACGGATACGGCGAGCCAGACGCTGCGAAACTGGCAGGGTGTGACGGTGGGTGAAATCCGGGCTGCCCTCACGATCTGAGTGTGATCGTGTTATAAAGATTACAGTTCTGACATCCACCAGACAGGTAGATGTCATTTTTTTTGGAAAGGAGTGTGCACCAGCATGACAGATCAGGGCAGGACCGTAGAACCCCCTCAGACAGATGACAGTGCGACGACCGTTTTTGACGCAACACGCTTCAAGATTATTGCCATCGGTGTGATCGCGGCCCTCGCGGGATTGATGTCCGGTCTGGATATTGGTGTTGTGGCTGGAGCGCTGGACCTGATCGGCAAAGAGTATCATGCGTCCACGCTGGCCCTTGAATGGGTTGTCAGTTCCATGATGGCTGGTGCGGCGGCTGGCGCTCTGGGCGCGGGGTGGCTATCCCATCACTTGGGGCGCAAGCGCTCTCTGATCCTTGGCGCGGCGGTCTTCGTTGTCGGGACGTTGGGCTGTGCAATGGGGTGGTCTATTCCATCCATCATTGTTTTCCGCGTCATAATGGGAATCGCGGTTGGTATTTCGGCATTTACCGCGCCACTTTATCTGTCTGAAATCGCCAGCGAAGAGTCTCGTGGCGCGATGGTTTCGACTTACCAGCTCATGGTGACAGTCGGCATTTTCGTGGCTTTCCTGTCGGACACCTATTTTTCCTACAGCGAAAACTGGCGCTGGATGTTTGGTGTCGCCGGTATTCCTGCAGTTCTGTTCCTGATCGGCGTCCTGTTCCTGCCCTACAGCCCACGCTGGCTGATCATGCAGGGGCGTCATAAGGAAGCCCGTGAAATTCTTGTGGATCTTCGCAACGATCCGCTGGAAGCCGCCAAAGAAATTCGCGCGATCCGCGAGCAGCTTGAAACCAAGCAGGAAGGCTTCAAACTCTTCCGGACAAACAGCAATTTCCGCCGTTCTGTTGCACTGGGCATCATGCTTCAGGCCATGCAGCAGCTCGCGGGTATCAATATCGTCATGTACTATGCGCCAAACATTCTGGCCGCTGCTCATTTTGATGCCCATGCCCAGATGTGGTGTACGGCCATCATTGGTCTCGTGAACATGCTTGCGACATTCGTGGCTGTCGGGCTTGTGGATCGTTGGGGCCGCAAACCCATCCTCTACGCAGGGTTTACGGTTATGGCACTTGGAATGGGCGTTCTTGCCATTCTGCTCCAGGGGGGCATGACAACGCAGTCTTCGCAGATTGCGGCGGTCTTCCTGCTCATGATCTTCTGTGCAGGGTTTGCGATGTCCGCCGGGCCGCTCATGTGGGTTCTGTGTGCTGAAATCCAGCCTCTTGGTGGTCGGGATTTTGGGATTGCCATGTCCACTTTCACCAACTGGATAACCAATCTTCTGGTGGGTGTGAGCTTCCTGTCTTTGATGAATACCATCGGGACAGGGGGTACATTCTGGCTCTTCGCGGGATTGAATGCACTCTTTCTGCTGCTCACCATTCTGTTTGTTCCCGAGACAAAGGGCATGTCTCTGCATGTGATTGAAAAGCGTCTGATGCAGGGCGTGAAGCTACGTAAACTCGGTCGCTGAACCCCTAAATCATTTTGTCTGACATAGCGTCCAGCCCCTTGGGTTGGGCGTTTCTGTTATACAGGGTCAGCTTAAGGAGGCTGTCATGAGCAATTTTTCTCTTTCGTCCGAAGGTCCGAGCCGCGGCGGGGTTTTTCTGGTCTACGGCCTGTATATTGCGCGGTTTTTCACAGGGATTTCCCTGCTGGCCGGGGTGATTTTGGCCTATATCCTTAAAGGGTCGAGCGCCGGACTTATGCGGTCTCATCTGAGCTGGCTCATTCGCCTGTTCTGGTATGACGTCGCATTTATCATTGGGTGTGCGGTTCTGTTCGGAGCGTGTTTCATCACGGAGCCCCCCGGCAGTTCAGGGCCGGGGCAGCTTCTGTTCCTTATTCCGATTGGCATTTTTGCGCTCTGGAACATCGCTCTTCTCGTCTCGTTACTGTACGGCGTGCGCTCCCTGACGCAGGGCAAAGGACCACTTCCCGACCGTTTTCGTACGTTGGGCGAATAAACTGGTGAAATCCGCCATTTGATCGTTTTCTGACGATCCTGTTTTTCCGGATTTGTCCTGAAAACGTAAAATGGCACGGTTTCTGCATGAACTCCTTTGTCGAGGGTCTTCCTCCAGAGGAGTTCAGTCATGTACACTACAGCAATGCCGGGTTATGGCCGGGTTTATCAGGATACAGGACGGGATTACGTTCTGCTGATCTATGCGTTGTATCTGGCCGGTTTTTTCACCGGCATTACCGCTTTCGTCGGTGTGACACTTGCTCACATGAGTCGCCGTTCCGCTACGGGTCTCAAGCGGGCCCAGTTGGACTGGCAGATCAGGCTGTTCTGGTATGGCTTTCTGGCGCTGGCTGCGATTGGGATGATCCATCTCATGGTGGCCGGGTTGGGCGCGATCACGGGTGGTCTGGGTCTGGTCTTCATGGTCATTCCCTGGGGGCTGACTCTGACGTGGGGGATCCTGACAGCCTGGGCGATTGTCCGAGGCATCCATGCCGCGCTCATGAATCGTTCCGTTGTGTCCTCCTCATCGTTCTGATGCCAGAGAAAGCTCCACCGATGTCCTCTTTTCGTATGATCCTTCCCGCCCTTCTGGTCGCAACCTGCCTGTCTTCTTCGGGAGCGTTCGCCGCGCCGCTCAACCAGAGCGTCACGTCTGATGATCTGTCTTACACCACGCTGCCAGAAGGGGGCGTTATCTCCAGCATGAGCGGTGATGTGCAGATTCAGACCTCCAATGGTCCTCTCTCCGTTCGCGGCGTGAGTGGTGACATCAAGATATCAAAAAACGAGGGACCAACCTCTCTGACAACAGTGAGTGGAGATGCCCAGATTGATCAGGGTCTGGGGGCTGTGCAGATCAAGACTGTCAGCGGAGACATTGCCGTCGCCCATGCCGCAGGCGGAGCCGCCCTTATGACAGTCAGTGGTGACACGCAGCTGGGCGGGGCCGCAGGTGATGTGACGGTTAAAAGCACCAGCGGGGATCAGGACGTCACGCTGGTTTCTACCGGCAGCGCACGGAAGATCATTCTTGAAACCGTCTCAGGCGACGTAACGCTTCATCTTCCGCATGATTTTGGCGGTACATTCGATATTACGCTTCGTCAGAGCCGTCAGCAAAGTGCTGTTCCGCTAGAGCAGTCTCTCGGTCTGACGGTACAGTTTGGTCCTTGGGAGAAGCAAGGATTTCTGTCCAGCGAAAGCAGGACAATCACAGCCACCGGGACTGTCGGAAATGGTCGGGATCATGTCACGATCCACGGTGTTTCCGGGAAAGTGCGAATTCTTCAGGACTGATCCTGCCACCCCAGACGTTTCAGCGCCTCCGCCATAGCCGGGGGCGGTGGAGCAACGGCTTCCAGGTCACCTTCCGGCAAAGCGACATGCAGACTGCGCGCAAGAAGGTGCAGGCCGTTTGCATCGCTTTTGCCATATATCCGATCACCGACGATCGATGTGCCAAGAGATGCACAATGAATTCGGGCCTGATGCGTTCGGCCAGTGAGAAGCTCCAGTTCCAGCCAGCTCCGCCCCTCTGCGCGACCAAGAACGCGCCAGCGGGTTACTGCGGCATCCCCTTTCGGACTCACGATCATCCGCCATCCTGATGGATCGGACTGGCGCAAAAGGGGGACGGTAATTTCGCCCTCATCGTCCGTTGGTGTGCCCTCAACAACAGTCCAGTAAAGTTTTCGAACCTGCCTGTTCTGAAAGGCCGCCTGTGCTTCGAGCAGCGCGGTTTTGCGTCGCGCGATCAGAAGGCAGCCAGACGTATCCGCATCCAGTCGATGGGCCAGCCATGGACCGCCGCGCGGATGCGTGACCAGTCGTGTTTCAACGGAATCCTGTGTCGATGGACCGGGATGAACCGCCAGCCCTGCGGGCTTGTTCAGAACCAGAAAGCGTGGCGTTTCCAGTAGGACCGGAAGATCCTGCCCCAGATAAAACAGACCTCTTGGGGCAGGGGAGGGGGACTGTTCCGGTTTGGCAGGGCGCTGGCGCCGTCGATCATTCCTCATGAGAAGCCGGGCGACGAGCCAGAATTTCGCGTTTGCCCACATGGTTGGCTGGGCCGATGATGCCTTCCTTTTCCATCTGGTCGATCAGCTTCGCGGCGCGGTTATACCCAATCGACAGATGGCGCTGGATGAAGCTGGTTGAGGCGCGACCTTCGGTCATGACGATATCCACGGCCTGTTCGAACAGGCTGCCTTCTCCGTCGCCACTGCTTCCGCCGCCGCCCATGCTTCCGCCGGACGAGCCGCCTTCCTCATCCTCACCGGACACCACATCGTCGTTGTAGATCGGGTCGCCCTTGGAGCGCAGATCCGCCACGACTTCTTCAACTTCCTCATCCGCCACGAACGGGCCGTGGACACGCGTGATGCGACCGCCACCCTGCATGAACAGCATGTCACCCTGGCCCAGAAGCTGTTCGGCGCCCTGTTCCTGAAGAATGGTGCGACTATCGAACTTGCTGATGACCTGGAAGGAAATACGGGTCGGGAAGTTCGCCTTGATGGTACCGGTGATGACGTCAACGGACGGGCGTTGCGTCGCCATGATGACGTGAATACCAGCGGCACGGGCTTTCTGGGCCAGTCGCTGCACGGCCGTCTCGATTTCCTTGCCCGCAACCATCATCAGGTCGGCCATTTCGTCGATGACCACGACGATATACGGCAGGTTTTCCAGCGGGACCTGCTGTTCATCGAAGACGGGTTTGCCCGTCTCAGGGTCAAAGCCGGTCTGAACGCGACGCGTGACCATCTCGCCGGAGGCGCGAAGCTGGCTGACGCGTTCATTGTAGCCGTTGATGTTACGGACCTGAAGCTGCGCCATCAGACGATAGCGGCGGTCCATTTCCTGCACTGTCCATTTGAGGGCGCTGACGGCCTTGGTTGGCTCCGTCACAACTGGGGTCAGAAGATGTGGAATGCCGTCATAGATCGACAGTTCCAGAATCTTCGGATCAATCATGATCAGGCGGCACTCTTCGGGGCTCAGGCGGTAGAGCAGCGACAGGATCATTGCGTTCACGCCGACCGACTTACCGGAGCCCGTCGTACCCGCCACCAGAAGATGCGGCATTTTGGCCAGATCCGTATAGACCGGCACGCCTGCAATATCCTTGCCAAGCGCAATCTGAAGGCGGCCCGTTCCGTTGGTCCATTCCGGCGTCAGCAGGAGTTCGGAGAAGTAAACGGTTTCGCGCTTGGCATTCGGGACTTCGATACCAATGACATTCCGTCCCGGCACAGTCGCAATACGAACGCTCAGCACGGACAGGGAGCGTGCTACGTCATCGGCAAGACCGATCACACGGGACGAGCGAATACCCGGAGCGGGCTCCAGTTCATAAAGCGTGACAACCGGGCCCGCATGGATGTCCCCGATTGTGCCCTGAACACCATAGTCAGCCAGCACACTCTCCAGCAGGCGAGCATTGGATTGCAGCGTTTCCTGTGAAGGACCTGTCGTTGCGTGGGCCGGTGGCGGGTTCAGCAGAGACAGGGAAGGGAGTTCCCAGCCCGTCGCAGCAGGCGTGCGCGCAGGCGCGGGGCGAGCGACAGGCTGGGGCTGTGCCGGACGTTCAGGGCGACGCATGCCGAACAGACTGCGGCGCTGTTCGGGTTCAGGCTCAGGGGGTTCGATGCTGCTCTGTGGAACGTCATCCTCCGCATCGTCTTCAACATGCGAACGCTGGATCGTCTGAACGTTTCGCTGCCGTGCAATCTGCGCCAGCCGTTCTGCATAGGGGTTGGACGGTGCCTCTTCTTCTTCCGCCAACTGTGGAGCAGGGGCGGGTGGTTCCTTACGCAGTGCCGTAGGGTGCTCGTATGGGTCTTCCGTCGTCTCCATAGGGGGCTGCATCCACCCCGTATTTTGCGGCACGAACGGAGATGGGCGCGTTCGCGGATCGCTCTTTCCAAAGCTTCGACGCAGGAAGGAAAGCGGGGCTGCATCAGGAGCTGGCACGCCTCCCGCACTACCGGGTTGAAATTCGTACTGGCGCGGATCAGGTGCCGGGCGATCAGAAGTCTGCGGGCCATTCATGCGGCGTGCCAGACGCACGGGCTGACGGGCCAGAAGCGCTGCGCCCTGGCCCATGGCGCGCCATTCGCGCCACTGAAGCCCCATGGCCAACGGCATCAGAATGCCCATCAACAGCAGAACCAGAAATACAGCCAGCGCGCTGCCTGCTGATCCAGCTTCGGCATGGGCTGCATCCAGAAGGCGATGAGCAAAGGAAACGCCCATCTCGCCCCCAAGACCCGCCGCCGTCGGCCATGCAACTTCAAGTCCCGGAATGAGCAACTGAAGCGTACCAATAAAGGTCGCTCCCGCCGGAAGCAGCAGGAGAGCCGCAGCAATGCGGAGGATTGGCGCGCTCATGCCGTGATGGCGAACCATGCGCCATGCCCAGGCCAGCAGAACAACAATCGGCAGACCACTACCCAAGCCAAGCCACTGCACCAGACCATCGGAAATGGTTGCGCCCGTACGGCCAAGAAGGTTTGTGGGTTCCGTGCCTGTCGAGGTGTTGAAGGATGGATCGTGCGGATTGAAGCTCCACAGCGCGATGCCGATGGCTACGGCTGCAATCAGGAACCCGAGACCCAGCAACTCCAGCAAACGCGCATTCAGCGCGCTCCGGAGTTTGGGTGTCATGTGACGGTCGTGTGCCTCACGGACAATGTTGCGCACTGTGCTGGTCGATCGGCTGAACACGGCCAAGTCTCGTCACCCCGTCGGTTTTTTGAATTACGGCTTTCAGATTACGTCTGAATTATACCTGACAGGCCACTGAATACAGTAGGAAAATTAAGGAACAGTGGAGGAATGTCGCCAGATCGTCACCTTCGCCGCGCCGAATTTCCGGATTGAAAGCGGTTCGGCCGGAAGTGTGGGGGAAAAGTGTTCGGAAGGTGGCACAAACGGGGCAAAATCCTCGGTCGCACCTGTCTCGGCAACGATCAGCGCTCCTTCGGCAATCCAGCCGTTTCGGGCCAATGCGCGCAGACCCGATTCGACCAGCGTTTTCCCGTAAGGCGGATCAAGAAAGATCAGCGTGTGAGGCTCTGCGGCCTTTGGCGGATGCGTGACACTGCAACTCAGCACGCGTGAACGGTCACGGGCCCGGCAGATGTCCAGATTGGTACGCAGGGCATTCAATGCGTTCCGGTCTCGCTCGATGAAGGCCGCACGCTGTGCCCCACGGGACAGCGCTTCCAGGCCGAGTGCGCCTGTTCCGGCATATCCATCCAGCACGATGGCCTGTTCCAGTTCTTCCTGACCGTACCAGGGCGCATGGGCCAGCATGTCGAAAATGGCCTGACGCGTCCGGTCTGACGTCGGGCGCGTACGCTCGCCGGTTGGGGCTACAAGCGCGCGGCCTTTGTTCTCTCCGCCAACAATCCGCATGGATCAGCGGGTCCGCTTACGGGTAGGGGCAGGCAGGTCGGGGATCTGCTCACGCAGTGTCTTACCGTTCACTTCCTCAAGCTCACGTGCCTTCAGGGAACCAAGCTGGAACGGCCCGTAAGACAGACGGATCAGACGGCTCACATGCAGGTTCAGGCCCTGCATCACGCGACGGATCTCACGGTTCTTGCCTTCACGCAGAGAGACCGTTAGCCAGGAGTTATCGCCCTTTTTGGAATCCAGTTCCGCTTCGATGGAGCCGTATTTCACGCCCTCATATTCAAAGCCGTTTACCAGCGACGCCAAGCGCTTCTCATCTACCACGCCAAACACGCGGACACGGTAACGGCGCACCCAGGCATTGCCTGGCAGCTCCAGACGACGGGCCAGTTCGCCGTCATTGGTCAGAAGCAGAAGCCCTTCGGAGTTGATATCCAGCCGGCCAACACTGATGACGCGGGGCATGCCTTCGGGAAGAGAATCAAAAACCGTCTTGCGTTCCTGCGGATCACGATGCGTGGTCAGGAGGCCGTCCGGCTTGTGGTAGCGCCACAGACGGGTGCGCTCGGGGTTGTCCACAGGTTTGCCGTCCACCAGCACGATGTCACCCGGCTGAACGAAGGTCGCCGGATGCGTGACGGGCTGCCCACCAAGCTTGATGCGATTGTCTTCAATCATGCGTTCCACATCCCGGCGACTTGCTACGCCAGCGCGGGCCAGGAACTTGGCAATGCGTTCGCCTCTTGGGGCGTCGGATGTTTCTTCAGGGGTCGGGGTAAAATCTTCGGTCATCGTGCTGCTGCCTCCACCAGCGCCGCATACAGGCGACGGTCGCCGGGGTCGAGGGTGAATTCGGGATGCCATTGTACACCAATGGCGAATTTCGGGCCGTCCAGTTCAATCGCTTCGATCACACCATCCGGTGCGAGAGCCGAAATCCGTGCTTCACCGGTGCTATGGACGGCCTGATGGTGGGAAGAGTTTACCATCATTGTGGGCGCGCCGACAATTTCCGCCAATAGGGTATCTGGCACGATCGACACGGCATGTCCCGGTTCGTGTCGTGGATTGGGTTGTTCGTGTTCCAGTTCCGGCGGAAGATGCTGGATCAGTGTGCCACCTGCGTTCACGGCCATAAGCTGCATGCCGCCGCAGATCCCGAGGATGGGAATATCCCGTTTCAATGCGGCCCGCAGGAGTGCCAGCTCCGCGGAGGTTCGTGCGGGACGCGGGCTCGTCAAGGGATGAGGATCTTCATCATAAAGCGCGGGGTCGACGTCAAAAGCTCCACCTGTAATGACCAGTGCATCCAGCCGCGCCACCATGGCTTCGGCATCAGCCGTGTAGCCCAGACAGACCGGTAATCCGCCAGCCTCACTGAGAGCCGTCAGGTAATTTTCCCGCAGCGCGTGAAAAGGATAACGCGAGAATTTTCCGTCGCCGCCGGGCTCATGATCCAGTGTCAGGCCGATGAGGGGGGCAGAATTCTGAAAGCGGGATGGACGGGACAGGGTCATGCACCGCATCATCGCATCATGATTCAGGCCGATACAAGCCGCGCCATGCAGACGGCGCTTGATGCAGCGGATGAGGCTGCTCGTCATGGGGAGGTACCCGTGGGAGCCGTCGTGCTTGATGCGGAGGGAAAGATTCTCGCCGTGGCCCGTAATCGTGTGGAAGAACTCCATGACGGGTCAGCGCATGCTGAACTCCTGGCCATGCGGGAAGCCGCGCGGAAACTTGGGTCCCCTCGGCTGACCGGATGCACATTGGTCGTCACACTGGAGCCATGCCCGATGTGTGCGGGGGCGATCGTACATTTCCGCTGTGAGCGTGTGGTGTTCGGGGCTTACGATCCGAAAGGTGGTGGCGTGGATCATGGCCCTCGCCTGTTTGAACGCCCGAATTGTCTGCATCGGCCGGAAGTCATTGGTGGCGTACGGGAGCGTGAGGCGTCGGAGCAACTCCGGGCTTTTTTCCGACGTCTCAGGAGAGCGTGACAAACAAAGACTTACGGATGTTTCACGTCCCGGTCAGCTTGGTGAACGGGAACACAGTTCATAGTCTGACGTATAACGACCGAACCGTTCCTCTGTAACAATCGGGACTGACATGACCACACGTTTCCGCGCCTCCCTTGCTGCTCTCGCTGCGACGACCTTTCTGGTTGCCGCTCCCGCCGCCATGGCGGACAATGGGGCCATCAAGCCGCAGACCAACGTTCAGGCGCTGCCGAATTTCGTCACGCTCGTGAAGCAGGTGAAGCCTGCCGTTGTTTCCATCACGGCCCATATCAAGGCCGACGTTGCCGAGCAGGAAGAAAATGGCCCAGGCGGCGACGGCGGCGGCATGCAGGGTTCGCCCTTTCCGTTCCCCTTCCCGTTCCAGATGATGCCGCAGCAACAGCAACCGAACCGTACGGTCGAAGCTCGCGGGTCCGGCTTTATCATCTCGGCTGATGGCTATGTCGTCACCAACAACCATGTTGTGAATGGCGCCACCAAGGTTACGGTCACGCTGGACGATGGCACAACGCTTCAGGCCAAGATCATTGGCCGTGACCCGAAGACGGACGTTGCACTGCTTCGCGTGAAGCCGACCGGCAAGCTGCCGTTCATTGATCTGGGCGATTCTGATGACGTTCAGCCGGGTGAATGGGTCATCGCAGTGGGTAACCCCTATGGTCTGGGCGGAACCGTCACAGCCGGTATCGTTTCCGCTCTGGGACGTGACCTGCATTCTGGTGCGTATAACGACTTCATTCAGGTTGATGCACCGATCAATCACGGCAACTCCGGCGGTCCGCTGTTCACACAGGATGGCAAGGTTGTTGGCATCAACTCCATGATCATCTCGCCAAATGGTGGCGGTTCGATCGGTATCGGGTTCGCCATTCCGTCCAACACCGTGAAGTCTGTCGTCGAGCAGCTTGAGAAGACCGGTCATGTGACCCGTGGCTATTTCGGCATCGAAGGGCAGGACATTTCCCCGACGATGGCGCAGGCCCTCAATCTGAAGTCTCCGGAACCGGGTGCTCCTCCGCATGGAACGCTGGTGGCGTCCGTGTCCAAGGGTAGCCCGGCCGAGAAGGCTGGCATTAAGAGCGGGGACGTCATTCTCACGCTGAATGGTCATCCGGTGAAGAACGGTCATGATCTGGCGGTCAAGGTTGTTGCGATCGCGCCGGGCACAGATGCCACGGTGAACCTGCTGCGTGATGGCAAGCCGATGGATGTGAAGTTCACGGTGGGCAATCTCGCCAATCAGGATCATGGCGGCGATGGCGCGGATAGCAGCCAGTCTGCCGGTGCCGGCAAGCTGGGTGTGTCTCTTGCATCCCTGACGCCGCGTGCCCGTCAGGAACTGGGTCTTGATGACAGTGTTCAGGGGGCGGTTGTTGCGGATGTTGTGCAGGGCTCGCCTGCAGACCAGTCTGGCATCCGTCCGGGTGACATCATCGTAGGCGTTGGTAATCACATTACACCATCGCCCAAGGCTGTTGTCGCACAGGTGAAGGAAGCCCTGGGTCGCAAGCAGCCGCCACTCTTGCGTATCCTGCGTGATGGTCAGCAGCTTTTCGTAGCGGTCTCGCCCGACGGCTCCGACGATAGTGGTTCGGATGATGCACCGTAAGGTTACTGGTCCAGCCTGAAACTGCGAAGGCGGGGAGATGAAAGTCTCTCCGCCTTTTTCATGCCCGTTTTGCGGAGTGAAGTCAGAGTTCTGTCACTGGACAGTCCTGTCCGGATGAGTTTTTGTGATCCGCTGAAGCGTTCGTGCGTTACGGTCGCTTAAAACGCGGATCTGTCTAAGGATTTTTGGATCAATGGCCAATATCAGCCCACTCGCCGGGAAAACGCTCGATCAGTCACAACTGACGGACATACCGGCTCTGGTAGCCGCCTATTACGATCGCAAGCCGGACGTCTCCATCCCGACTCAGCGTGTTTCGTTCGGGACTTCAGGTCATCGTGGCTCCTCGTTCCATACGAGCTTCAATGAAGGGCATATCCTCGCCATCTGCGAAGCCATCTGCCGTTATCGCAAGGCAGAAGGCATTGATGGCCCGCTCTTCATCGGCATTGACTCGCACGCTCTGTCCGCTCCGGCACAGCGCTCCGCCATTGAAGTCTTCGCCGCGCATGGCCTTGACGTCCGCATCGACCAGAACGACGGCTACACGCCCACCCCTGTCATTTCCCACGCCATTCTGACCTACAACAAAGGCCGCACGACCGGTCTGGCCGATGGTGTGGTTGTCACGCCGTCCCATAACCCGCCGACGGATGGTGGCTTCAAGTACAATCCGACAAATGGTGGTCCGGCGGATACAGCCGTGACGAAAGCCATTCAGGACATGGCGAATGAGCTGCTAGTGGATGGCCTGAAGGACGTAAAGCGCCTGCCTTACGACGAAGCCAGAAACGCACCGTCCATCAAGCGTTATGATTACGTCACGCCGTATGTGGCCGATCTGGAAAACGTCATCGACATGGCGGCCATCCGTGATGCGGGCGTGAAGATTGGCATTGATCCGCTGGGCGGCGCTGCTGTTGGTTACTGGAAGCCCATCGTTGAGAAGTACGGCCTGAACGCTACGATCGTCAGCGACGTTGTAGACCCGCAGTTTGCGTTCATGACGGCAGACTGGGACGGACAGATCCGTATGGACTGCTCCTCGCCCTACGCCATGGCGCGTCTCATCAAGATGGGCGAGGACTTTGACGTCGCGTTTGCCAATGACACGGACGCAGACCGTCATGGCATCGTTGCCATGCCGGATGGCCTCATGAACCCGAATCATTATCTGGCGGTGGCGGTTTCCTACCTGTTCCAGAACCGCCCCGAGTGGAAGCCGGATCTTGGTGTCGGCAAGACGCTGGTGAGCAGTGGTCTGATTGATCGCGTTGTTGCGGATATGGGGCGCAAGCTGGTCGAAGTGCCGGTTGGCCTGAAATGGTTTGTGCCGGGTCTGATAGATGGCTCGCTGGGCTTCGGTGGTGAGGAAAGCGCAGGTGCGACGTTCCTGCGTCGTGATGGTTCTGTCTGGACGACCGATAAGGACGGGATCATTCTCGGCCTTCTTGCTGCGGAAATTACGGCCAAGACTGGCAAAAATCCAAGTCAGCATTACCATGAGATCATCGCCCGCCTCGGAACGCCGTACTATGCGCGTATCGACGCGGCGGCGAACCCGGAGCAGAAGGCCAAGCTCAGCAAGCTGGCACCTGATCAGTTCCCGCTTGAAGAGCTCGCTGGGGACAAGATCATTGCCAAGCTGACGAAGGCACCGGGCAATGGCGCGGCGATTGGCGGCTTGAAGGTGGTGACGAAAAACGGCTGGTTTGCGGCCCGTCCGTCCGGCACGGAAGACGTTTACAAAATCTATGCCGAGAGCTTCAAAAGCCCCGAACACCTGAAGGCCATTCAGGACGAGGCGCAGGCCGCGATTTCGAAGGTCTTTGCGTCGTAACGCTGAAGCATTTCTGCTGAAAATCAGGCGGGCCCGTCATTCACCGAATGGGAATGACGGGCTTTTTTTATGGCGTTTTAACTGGCCAGACTGCGCTTTAGGCGAGCAAGTGCGCCGGGAAGACCGCGAACCGTCAGAACCCTGCCGGTCTCGTCATGATCTTCTGACAGGACACGGACGCTCTCATAGATTTCGCCAATCAGGCCCTGTTTTGCATAGGGCAGCACCAGAACGTCTTCCACCATGTCGGCTTCAAAAAACGCAATCAGCGTTTCCCGCAGGGCACTCACATCTTCCGGGCGATGCGCGGACAGCGGAATGGCATCTGGGTGTTTTTCCAGAAGTTCGGCCCGTCTGGCCTCATCCACGCGATCCATTTTGTTCAGAACAAGACGGGAGGGGACCACATCCGCGCCAATTTCGTGCAGAACGCTGCGGCTGACTTCAAGCTGCGCTTCATATGTCGGGTCCGACGCATCTACGACAAACAGCAGCAGGGACGCTTCCAGCGCTTCGGACAGCGTAGAGCGGAAAGATGCAACCAGATCATGCGGAAGCTGCTTGATGAAGCCCACCGTGTCTGAAATCAGAATACGGGGTCGTGTTTCCGGCTGGAGCGTGCGGACAGTTGTGTCGAGGGTCGCAAACAGCTTGTCCTGAACGAGAACCTGACTGCCTGTCAGGGCCCGCATCAGCGAAGATTTGCCTGCATTGGTATAGCCGACGAGCGCAACGCGAAGCTGGTCTTTTCTGGCAGAACGCCGATGATCGCTGTCCCGTTGCACGGCTTCAAGCTGGGTTTTGAGTTCGGCCAGCCGGTCCCGAATCTTGCGGCGGTCTAGGGAAAGGTTGCTTTCACCGGCGCCTGGTCCCTGCTGCCTGCCGCCGCCATTCGACGACTCCCGGAGGCGTGGCGCGACATAACGCAGGCGCGCCATTTCGACCTGAAGCTTTGCTTCCCGTGTGTTGGCATGACGATGGAAAATCTCAACGATAACGCCCGTTCGATCCAGCACTTGTGCGCCGGTCGCCCGCTCCAGATTCCGGATCTGGCTGGGGGTCAGCTCATGATCGACGATGACGAACTCAGGACGGCGGAGATCGTCCGCCTCTTCCTCAGCGTCCTCATGAGAACTTGCCGCGCCTTCAAACCGTTTCCGCGCTTTCGTCATCGGTGTTTTGACGATGGGTGTGATGATCCCCCGACCACCCGTGATGTCCGCCAGTTCTTCCAGCTTGCCAGCGCCCAGAAGGGACGCCGCACCTGTACCTTCTCGCTTCTGCGAGACAGAGCCGACAACCTCGTAGCCAAGCGTTTTGACCAGCCGCCCCAGTTCCTCAAGGCTTGCCTCATGGACAATGTCATCGACGTCTGGGGTCTGGATGCCGACAAGGACGGCGAGCGGGGTAGGGGATGCGGTTTCCATCCGGCAGCTCATAGCATGAATTCCGGTAGTTACGCGCTAATCCTGCAGGGCTGCGCGTAATGCAGCGAAAGCTGCTTTATGGGCGTCATCAAGAGGCAGCAGAAACAGAAAGTGGCTGCATTTTCCTGAGGAAGCGTGTTGTCTGGCCGTAGTCCCTGCGGCATGAGGGGGCACACTCAGAAACTCCTCTTCGCTGTCAGCAGGTTTTCCAGATGTCAGAACACACTCCTATCGGGATCGAAAACGAGACCCGAGCCGTCAAAGCGCTCACCCATTCCGGCAATTTCCATGCCGATGAAACGCTGGGCTACGCCATCCTGCATTATGCGCTGGCACCAGAAGGCGATCTGCGTGGACGTGTTCTCGGAGAGCCAGGCACAGACCGTTTGACCTTCGTGCGGACTCGCTCGCCAGACCGTATCGCAGAAGCGGATATCGTCTTCGATGTGGGCGGTGTTTTTGACCCGACCAAAGGTCGCTACGATCATCACATGAAGGACAAGCCGCTGCGTGAAGACGGAACGCCGTATAGCGCTGCTGGTCTGCTGTGGAAGGAGTACGGGCTCGCTGCTGTCCGCAATATCGTCAAAACTCCGGTGGATGAGGCAACCCTGACCGCCATCTGGCAGTCTCTCGACAAGTCCCTGATCATCCCGGTGGATCAGGACGACAATGGCGTTGCCAAGATGGGCAAGCTGTCTCTGGCCGATATCGTGTCAGCCTGTAGCCCGCCCTGGGATACGGCCGAGCTTTATGGTGTGGAAGAAGCCAAAAAGCAGGAATCTTTGGGCTTTGCGAACGCGGCCACGGCTGTTGCGGCGCATCTGGTCAACATGGTGGATCGCGTTCGCGCCAGCCTGAAAGCTGCCAATCGTGTTGTGCAGGCTTATGAAGCTGCGGAAGACAAGCGTATCCTGCTTATGGAAACGGGAATGCCGACCGAAAAGGTCATTTTCGAGCGTGATCTTCCGGTCGTGTACGTCGTGTCACCTGCTGGTCCGGAACAGTGGAATGTGAAGGCCATTCCGCCCGTGCGCGGGGATTTCGGTCAGCGCGTTTCCCTGCCGGAAGCCTGGGGCGGTCTGGAAAAGAAGGCACTGGCCGAGATTTCCGGCGTGCCTGACGCAGTTTTCGCTCACCCCGCCCGTTTCATCTGCGGGGCAGGGAGCCGGGAAGGGGCGTTGAAGATGGCGCGTCTGGCGCTGGAAATTGATGCCTCTCTCAAGGCTGGGAACTGATTGAAAGGGTTGATTCGGGGTTTGACCGGATCAACCCTCTTGTTCAGGCGGCGATTTCGGCCAGAAGTGCGTCCACATCTTCCGGGCGTGTGTAATAGCTCGTCACCAGACGGATCAGCGTGCCGGAAACACCTTCCGGCGTAGGCCAGCGGTAAAAACCGTATCCTGCTTCTTCCAGATCCTTCAAAAGAAGGTCTGGAAGAATGACGAAAACTTCGTTGCTCTGCCGTTCATAAGGCATCTGAGCGGCGGCATGACGGCGAAGCCCGTCCACAAGCCGTTGCGCCATAGCGTTGGCATGGGCGGCATTTTTCAGCCAGACATCGTTCTGCAAAAGCGCCAGAAGCTGGGCGCTCAGGAAGCGATGCTTGGACCACAGGTTTCCGCTACGCTTGATGCGCCTCAGGAAATTCTTCACCAGCGGTCGTGTACGATCATTGAGGAAGAACACTACGGCTTCGGCGGCCATGGCACCTGCTTTTGTGCCCCCGAAGCTGAGAACGTCTACACCCGCTTTCCAAGTCCCTTCCGCCGGGGTGCAGCCCAGATGGGCGAGGGCATTGCCCAGACGGGCGCCATCCAGATGCACGGCGAGATCATGGTCATGTGCGATGCGGGACAGCTCGGCCAGAGTATCCGTGCTGTAAACGGTACCCCATTCATTGGCCTGCGTCAGGGACAAGGCCTGAATTACCGGGCTGAGAATCCCGCTTTCTGCATTGCTTTTGAGGGCAGGCGTTAATGTCGCCGGGTCCATTCGTCCTTCGGCAGAGGAAATGCAGACGAGCTTGGCCCCATGTGTATAGAATTCGGGCGCGCCACCTTCATCAGTATTGATATGTGCGCTCTCATCGCACAGGACAGAGCCATACGGCGAAACAAGCGCTGACAGGGCCACACTGTTGGCAGCTGTCCCCGTGGCGATCGGGAAAACAGCGACCTCGGTTTCAAAAACTTCCTCGAACCGTTCGTTCAGGGAACGGGTCAGATCGTCTTCTCCATAGGACCCGACACTCCCTTCATTGGCCGCGATCAGGGCGGCCATGACTTCAGGGCAGATCGGTGTGACATTGTCACTGGCGAAGTTCTTGCGTATTTCCTCGGACACGAAACCATCCTTTTTCCTGCGCACAACGCGGGCTCGCGTAAAGCGTAACTGAAACCGCAGCCTGTTGTCATCCGGAGAGCCCATGAGCACGTTTCCCCCTGAACTGGCCGGCAAACTCATTGATGGCAAAGGTATTGCCCGGTCCCTGACAGATCGCGTTGGTCGTGAAGTGTCCAGCTTCATCGAACAGGGCAACACCCTGCCGGGCCTCGCCGTCGTGCTGGTCGGAAACGATCCGGCTTCGGAAGTCTATGTGAAGAACAAGGCTATCCAGACGCATCGCGCCGGAATGCGGTCTTTCATGCACATGCTTCCGCAGAGCACGTCGCAGGGGGAGTTGCTGGATTTAATTGCGCAACTGAATGCCAACCCGCAGATCCATGGCATTCTCGTGCAGCTTCCATTGCCGCAGCAGATCGATCCGGTCGTGGTGACGAATGCCATTGCCCCGCACAAGGATGTGGACGGTCTTGGGGAAGTGAATGCGGGGCGTCTGTCGCTGGGCATCGAGGGCATTGTTCCCTGCACACCGCTTGGCTGCCTGATGCTGCTTCAGTCTGTGCACAAGGACATGACGGGCAAGAACGCAGTCGTCATTGGAGCGTCCAGCCTGGTGGGCAAGCCCATGGCGCAGCTTCTTCTGAAAGAGAACTGCACGGTCTCGATCGCCCATATTCATACGCGTAATACGCGCGAACTGGCCCGTGAAGCGGACATTCTCGTCGTTGCGACAGGCAAGCATGGTCTTGTCCGTGGGGATTGGATCAAGCCGGGTGCGACCGTGATCGACGTGGGTATCACGCGTATTCCGACACCTGAAGGCAAGACACGCCTTGTGGGAGACGTTGCGTTTGAAGAAGCGCTTCCCATCGCTGGGCATATTACGCCTGTTCCCGGGGGTGTCGGCCCGATGACTATTGCCTGCCTGCTCCACAACACACTTCAGGCGGCCCGCGCCACGCAGGGGCTGGGGAAGGACGATCTTCTCTGATGCGTGTTTCTGTTGAACTTGTTCCACGCTCGGAAGAGGCGTTGCTTGAAGATGTGTCGGTGGTCCGCAAGGTGCTACCATCAGTTGATCTGCTGAATATTCCAGACCTCATCCGGTTTGATCTGCGCAGCGATGATGCTGCCGCGCGCGTCAATCGGGCGTCTGGCCTGAGTGTCATCCCGCATATCCGCGCGATCGACATTGCACCAAATGCGCCCCTGCCAGGTGCTGAAAGGCCGGAACTGAACGCTGTTCTTGTCGTCGCGGGTGACCCGCTCCCTGCTGGCAGTGATCGGGTGGTTTATCCGAACACGTCTGCACAGATTATCGAGCGGTATCGCCGCGAAGCGCCGCATCTGGATGTCTATGCGGTTTTCGATCCTTATCGACGTGCGCCGTGGCAGGAGCTGGAAGACGTTGCGCGCAAGAAAGATGCAGGGGCTTGTGGGTTCTTCACGCAGCCCCTGTTTGATCTGCATATGCTTCAGTTGTCCATGGACTGGTTGCGTGATGACACGGTGTTCTGGGGAGTTTCACCCGTTCTGGGTGAACGGTCCCGCCGATATTGGGAACGCGTTAACCATGTCGTGTTCCCGAAAGACTATGATGACACGCTGGAAGGCAACATTCATCTCGCCCGCCAGATGCTGACGCTGGTGCGCGAAAAGAATGACAATACTTACCTGATGCCTCTGAAAGTTGATCTTGCGTCCTATCTGGGTGGACTGAGTGATATTATAACGGGGTAAGAACTAACGAGAGCGGAGATCATAGCCCGGATGCACGCACGCCTTTTCCTCTTGCCGCTTTTGGGAGGCGTGCTGGTTCCAGCCGCTCTTTCCGCTAAAACCCTCTCTGATCCAGCTCCAGTCTTTGCCCCGCTCACCCTGCCAGACGCTCCGAATGTCTATCGGTCGGGCTCCGGTCTGCCGGGTCCGCAATACTGGCAGAACCGTACGGATTATACGATTCGTTCCCGGATCGATACGCAGGCGCATGTCCTGCATGGTTCAGAAACCATCACCTACACAAACAATAGTCCCGAAGCTCTGGAAGTCCTGTGGGTTCAGCTTGACCAGAACATTTACCGGCAAGACTCTCGTGCGTCGTTCTGGGGTAAGTTTCCGTCTGGCGGTCATTCGTCCGGGATGGAAATCGAGCATGTGTCGATTGTGCAAGGTGGACGCGAAGTCGACGTGACACCGCTGGTATCCGATACCCGCATGCAGCTTCGTCTGCCTCGGATGCTGGACTCCCACGGCGTCGCGTTCGTCAAGATCGACTGGCATTACACCATTCCGGGCGAATGGGGTGGCCGCACGGCTGTCACGCCGTCCCGCGAAGGCGAAATCTATGAAATCGCCCAGTGGTATCCGCGCCTGAGCGTTTATGATGACCGTGCGGGATGGAACACGCTGCCGTATCTGGGGCAGGAGTTTTATCTGGAATATGGGAACTTCGATTACTCGGTCACGGTGCCATGGAACTTCACGCTGGTCGGATCAGGCGCTCTGCTGAATCCTGAGCAGACGCTGACTGCTACAGAACGCTCTCGTCTGGCTCAGGCTTCCCAAAGCGATAGTCGCGTCATGATCCGCACGATTGATGACGTTACGGACCCGAAGAGTCATCTGAAGCAGTCTGGTGACGTGACCTGGCATTACGTCATGCGCAACAGCCGCGATGTGGCTTTCACGGCCTCTCCCGCGTTTCTGTGGGATGCCGCCCGCATCAACCTTCCGTCTGTTGTGCCTTGGGCGAATTATCATGCGGTTCCGCGTCTGGCGATGTCCGTCTATCCGCGTGAAGGTATTGGTCCGCATGGCTGGGATCGTTCGACGGAGTATGTGAAACACGCCATCGAGTACTTTTCGTCCCAATGGTATGAATATCCCTGGCCGAACGCCATTAATCTTGGTGGTCACGGTGCAGGTATGGAATATCCAGGCATCGTGTTCGATGGCATGAGCGACCGTGACCCGCAGCTCTTCTGGATCACGACGCACGAGTTGGGTCATGACTGGTTCCCGATGATCGTTGGGTCTGACGAGCGCCGGAATCCGTTCATGGACGAGGGCTTCAATACTTTCATTGACGCCTACGCCTCAGACCATTTTCATAATGGCGAATTCGCGCCCAAACGTGACCCCGAGTTTGCACCGAAAACCGGCAATCCCGCACAGGATATCGTTCCTGTCTTGATAGACCCGGCTGCGCCTAACCTGATGACGGGTGCTGACGAAATTTCCGAGAAATACCGCCACAGTGTGACGTATTTCAAAGGCGCATATGGTTTGAAACTGCTGCGCGAGCAGATTTTGGGGCCAGTGCGCTTCGATGCTGCCTTTCGTCGATATATTGCTGTCTGGGCTTACCATCATCCGTCACCGTCAGATTTCTTCCGCCTGATGAGCAGCGAAGCAGGCGAGGATCTCTCCTGGTTCTGGCGTGGATGGTATTTCACCAATGCGGCCCCAGATTATGCTGTAGGGGCGGTTGAACAGCATGGAAATGACCCTGTATCCGTTCAGGTCTTCAACTACGGAACCTTGCCTCTTCCGGTTGTTCTGCGTGTTGAATATCAGGATGGTACAGTGGTGGACCGTCGTATCCCGACGGAAGCATGGCGCCAGACCAGCGATCTCAAGGTGACGTTTGAACCGCACGGTGCGGTGAAGGCCGTAACACTGGACCCGGATCACGTTATTCCGGACATCGACCGGGCTGATAACCGGAAGTAAAGTTTGACAGGCGCTGATGTGGAAAGCGTATCAGGGTCACAATACAGAAAACCCCCTTCGTCAAATGGCGAAGGGGGTTTTCTTTACAAAAGGAGTTGGACCGCTCAGCCAACCATTTGAATGGCCATATGCCCTTCGGTAGGGGCGGAGGCTTCGTAAGGAGTGGCCGCTACTGGCGTTGGTGCCGAGAGACCTTCAATCATGTCCTCGTTAATGTCGATTAATGCCTTGAGAGACGTGTCCGAATTCAGAGCTACGTTGGCGTAGCGCATGGACCAGGTGCCAACGGTTGTCAGGTCCTTGCGCAGGATCTCGTCCAGAGGGCAATCAACGCGCTGCACGCCTTGCAACAGAATTCCCCAAAGCTTGAGGTTTGCAGAGAGGGCAGACTGCCGGTCAGAGTGAGTCTTGGCTTTGGAAAGCAGATCGTTGACGTGTCTGAACGCCATGGCTTCCACTTCACGGGGAGGCAGATAAGTGCCGGACTGGTTCTGGTACTGTGACATGCCATAGGTCACGAAAAGAGGCTCCTTTTCAAAAGGACGGTTTCAGATGTTTCCCGGTGAGAGAACTGAATGCATCCGGAAAACGTCTGAAGCAGTCCGAAGAGGGGCATCGGAAGAACCGATGCCCCACCATCATCAGCCGCGGAAGAGCGACATGATGTTGGAAGACTGCGAGTTCGCAATCGACAGGGACTGGATGGCTAGCTGCTGCTTCGTCTGCAGAGAAGTCAGCTTGGCGCTTTCCGCTGCAAGATCAGCATCCGTCAGAGCACCAACGCCGGTCGTCAGGGCGTCGGACAGGGTGCTGTTGGACGTCTGAAGCTGTGTAACGGTGTTGGAGGCCACACCGATGCTGGAAGAAATACGGCTCATCTTGTTGATGGCGCCTGTTACCGCCAGCTGAACGACATCCGTGCCGGAGGTCGTGGCAACAGTGGAGGTTCCCGTGGCGTTTGTCAGGCTGACAGACGGCGTGGTTGCCGTTGCATCTGCTGCGTCGAGGTTGCCACCAGCAATCGTCAGGGTGCCATCATTGGCCATCTGGGCACCATAACCAGCGTTACCAAGAGCTGTTACCAGCGTGGAGAGCTGATCGTTCTTCGTGGTGGTGGAAGACGCGCCGGAGACGTCAACATCGACAACCTGCGTCAGCGTCTTGGCATTGCCGTTGGCATCCAGATCACCAACCTTGGCGATGTTGTAGGTCATGTTGCCGCTGGCATCAGCCTTGGCTGTAATGCTGTCGCCATTGGTCAGAGAATAAGTTGTCGTGCCGTCAGAAGCCGTCTTGGACATGGCGCCAGTAATGGTCAGTGCTCCGTTGGAGCCGACGGTTACCGAGGTCGTGTTATCTGTGAGGCCTGCTGCGATGGCAGTTCCAATGGATGTTGCGGCGCCATTCGTGGCATCACCCGGCTTGGAATCAAGCACGAAAGATGTCGTGATGGCAGGGTTGGAAGCGGTTGCATTTGCGCTGTCGGCGGAAGACTGGTTCTTCAGAGTCAGCGTCGTAGCGGTCGCACCTGTGCCAGCCAGCGCCGTGATGCCGCTCGTGGAAATCGTGACGCCCTTCATGTCCGTGCTCAGGCCCTGAAGGCCTAGACCCGTCGACGTGGCGTCAGCACCGTTCAGCGTGAACAGGTTGCCGTTGATGTCCTGCGCTGCGGAAATCTGCGTGTACTTGACGCTGTTGCTGGTAGAACCGGACAGCAGATTCACACCCTGGAAGGTGGAGTTCGACGTGGCGACGTCGATCTGGGACAGGTAGCTCGTGAGCTGGGAGTTCAGCGTGTCCTGGTTCTCGCCGTTGTTGGCAGCATTCGTGACCGTTTCGGACATGCTGCTCAGGACGTCAGAGATAGAGGATGCCTGTTTCGTGGCGGTGCTGAGCACCTGACCAGCGAACTGAAGACCCGTAGAGACGCCGGACAGGGCCGAAATCTGGGAGTTCATTGTCTGGGAAATGGCGTAGATGGCCGGGCTGTCAGAAGCGGAGCTGACGCTCTTGCCTGTGGAGACAGCATTCTGCGTCTTGCTCAGCTGGTCCGTCGTCTGGTTCAGGACCTGAAGAGCCGACATGGCGGCTGTATTTGTATTGATGGACATGGACATCGAGATATTCTCCGTCGGTGCAGTTTTGCCTCTTCACGATAGTCTTTGAATGGTTAAGGGAACCTGAATCTGCATCGTTAAAAAACGATGACGGGGTCTGACGGAAAAATGGCAAACAACCGGTAAATTTCATGCAGTTCTTGCATTTCATGAATAAGAACGAAATAAGAACATGGCATGAAGAAATCTCTGTCCGAACGTCTCGCGATTCTGTCCGATGCCGCGAAGTATGATGCGTCCTGTGCATCCAGTGGTTCCACGCGTCGGGACTCTGCCAAAACGGGTGGTCTTGGGTCCACGACCGGTAACGGCATCTGTCATGCTTATACGCCAGACGGCCGCTGTATTTCGCTTCTCAAAATCCTGCTGACCAACTTCTGCGTGTATGATTGCGCCTATTGCATCAACCGGTCTTCTTCAAACGTAGAACGTGCCCGCTTCACTCCAGACGAAGTAATCTGGCTGACGCTGGAGTTCTATCGGCGCAATTGTATCGAGGGTCTGTTCCTGTCCTCGGGAATCATTCAGTCCTCCGATCACACCATGGAACAGCTTGTTCAGGTCGCGCGTGATCTGCGATTGAAGCATGGATTTCGGGGATATATTCATCTCAAGACCATTCCGGATGCGTCTCCCAAGCTTTTGGAAGAAGCAGGTCTTTACGCAGATCGCCTTTCCATCAATGTCGAGATGCCGACAGAAACGGGCCTCAAGGATTATGCGCCTGAAAAGGACGCAGGTGGCATCCGGCGTGCCATGGGAGATATGCGTCTCAAGATCGATGCGGCAAAGGAAAAAACGCATACAGGCCGCCGTGCAGCACGGTTTTCACCGGGCGGTCAGAGCACCCAGATGATTATCGGAGCCGATGCTGCGACGGATCGGGATGTGTTGGCCAGCAGTTCAGGACTTTATGGGTCTTACGGATTGCGCCGGGTGTATTACTCGGCATTCAGTCCTATCCCGGATGCGTCCGCCATTCTGCCGGTTCGCAGTCCTCCGCTTCAGCGGGAGCATCGGCTTTATCAGGCCGACTGGTTGTTTCGGTTCTATGGGTTTGAGTTTGGGGAACTGACGGCATCCCGGCCCGGTGGAATGCTGGATCTGGAAATCGACCCAAAGCTTGCCTGGGCTTTGGATAATCGTGCGCAATTTCCGGTGGATTTAAACCGGGCGCCCAAGGAAATACTGCTCCGGGTGCCCGGTCTGGGTGTGAAAACCGTTCAGGCTCTTCTGATGGCGCGGAAGCATAGGGCGATCCGTCTGGAAGATCTGGGGCGCCTGAACGTGTCCATTAAAAAGGTGCGCCCGTTTGTGAAAGCAATCGGATGGAGTCCGGCCCGCCTGACAGATCGACAGGATTTGCGAACTCTGTTCCTGCCCGCGCCGCAGCAGATGAGCCTTCTCTGATGTCTGTTGTTGTTACTCTGGCAGACACCAGCGCGTTCGAGTCTTGGCGCCAGACGGCGCGGGCTGCCCTCCAGCGTGGTGTTCCTCCTGAGCAGATTGTCTGGCGTTTGCAGGGAAAGGACGCAGATCTTTTCTCTTGTGCGGAGACGACGTCTTTCGCAGGGGAGATCGAGCGGGACGTCAGGTTGAAAGCCTCCAATCTGCCTGTTCTGAAAGATGTTCTGTGCCATTCCAGCCCGGAGCGGTTCGCGCTGGCGTATCGCTTGCTCTGGCGTTTGCAGGAGGATCCGGATCTTCTGTCCGTTCCCACTGACCCGGACGTGGGTCAGGCCCGGCGCATGGTGCAACAGGTTCGCCGGGCCGCGCATAAAATGACAGCATTTGTCCGTTTCCGGGAGCAGGACCCAACCGAAAACGGTCGACGACGATTCCTGTCATGGTTCGAGCCGGATCATCATGTTCTGGAGAAAGTCTCGTCCTTTTTTGCCAAGCGTTTCGCAGACATGGATTGGCTTATCCTGACGCCGAGAGGTTCCATAAGCTGGGATGGCACTACGCTGAACTGCTCGTTCACGCCGTGTGCAAAGCAGGCTCTTGAGGATGATGTCGAACAGTTGTGGCAGACCTATTATGCCTCGACTTTCAATCCGGCCCGTGTTCGCACAAAAGCCATGCGAAATGAGATGCCACGCCGGTACTGGAAGAATCTGCCAGAAGCCGCCCTGATTCCTCAGCTCGTGGCGGAAGCTGAAAAGCGTGTTGCGGAAATGGCTGCGAGAGAAGCGTTGCCTGCGCCAAAATTTCATCAGGCCATTCAGGCCAGACAAAGCGCTATCACCATTCAGGCCCATGTTCCCGGGAGTATGACGGAGCTTGCACAGGATATTCGGGGCTGCCGGGCCTGTTCTTTGCAGTGTCACGCTACACAGGCAGTGGTGGGAGATGGGCCGGAAACGGCGAAGGTGATGATTGTAGGGGAGCAGCCTGGAGATCAGGAAGATCTGGCAGGCCGTCCGTTCGTGGGGCCTGCCGGGCAGCTTTTGATGAGATGTCTGGAAGAAGCCGGCGTCGCCCGCGAGGCGCTTTACCTGACGAATGCCGTCAAGCATTTCCGATTTACGGTCAACAGTCGACGGCGCATCCACCAGACACCGGGTGTCGAGCATATTTCTGCCTGTCAGCCATGGCTCAAGCGGGAAATTGCCCTGGTGAAGCCGAGACTGATTGTCTCACTTGGGGCAACGGCTCTGCGAGCGGTGAGTGGTCCCTCAGATCGGTTGAAAGACGTCCGTGGCACCCTGCGAGAGCATGCAGGCGAGGGGTGGACGCATCTCGCTCTTGCCCACCCTTCGTGGATTCTCCGTCTCGGACCGACGGACCAGGCGGAGCGGGAACGTCAGGCCCTGATTGCCGGGCTGAGTAAGATCAAGGGTGTTCTCTGAAAAAGACACATGGTCAGAGGATTGCGCTGACCCTTTCTTGAAGAGCGAAAAATTTCTTTTTGTGAGGCTGCGACGAAAAAGAAAAAGCGTTCCCTCCAGAAAGGAAACGCATCAGTTTTTTCCGGCTTGAAGGCTGAGAGACGATATGTCATGGATGACCGAACCGATCGGTCAATGGGCCCGTTACAGGGTACTCTTCCAGCCGGTCACTTCGGACAGACCCGTTAAAGCGAGAGAGACGATAATGGCGCAAGGCGACCAGGCGCAGGCCGACCAGCAGTCCGGAGCGTCCGGAAAACCGCAGAAAAAGCGCAATCCACTTGTCAGGATTATTCTGATTCTGGTGGTTGTTCTGGTTCTGGTCGGAATTGGTCTCTACCTTTTCCTGACCCGCAATAATATTGAGACGGACGACGCCTATACGGCAGGCCGCAAGGTTGCCATTGCCCCGCATGTGAACGGGTATGTCACCCAGCTTCTGGTGAACGACAACCAGTATGTTCATCGTGGCGATCTGCTTCTGACCATCGATGACCGCGACTACGCGGCATCCCTGCATAAGGCTCAGGCGGCCATTCACCAGGCTGAAGCCAACATGCAGGCTTATCAGCTGATGGTTGAGGTCGCTCATAAGAACTATCCGGGTCAGCTCGTTACAGCGCAGGGTAATCTTGCGGCAGCACAGGCTCAGTTGACAAAGGCCGAGGCGGACTACAAGCGGCAGCGGAGTGTGGCTCGCGCCGCGACATCGCAGCAGGACATTGACTACGCTCGTGCAGCGCTTGAAGAAGCCCGCGCCCGTGTTGTTCAGGCGCAGGGCCAGTTAACGCAGGCTGAGCCGGTCAAGGCGAATGTTGCCAATGCTGACGCGCGTGTCACTCAGGAGCAGGCCAATCTTGATTCTGCCAAGGCCTCTCTGGAGCAGGCGGAACTGAATATGGAATGGACGCAGGTTCGCGCGCCGAACGATGGCTGGGTCTCCCAGCGTAGCGTCGAGCGTGGCAACTTCGTTCAGACCGGGCAGCAGATGTTCTCTATTGTTGAGCCGGAAGTCTGGGTTGTCGCCAACTACAAGGAAACGCAGCTGACGCATATGCGTCCGGGCCAGAAGGTGGATATCGAAGTCGATGCCTATCCGCAGCTCAAGCTTCAGGGCCATGTGGATTCCATTCAGCTTGGCTCGGGTGAATCCTTCAGCACGTTCCCGCCGGAAAATGCGACGGGTAACTTTGTGAAGACGGTTCAGCGTATTCCGGTGAAAATCTTGATCGACAGTGGTCTTGATCCTCATCTGCCGCTGGCTCTTGGTATGTCTGTTGTTCCCACGGTTTACGTAAAATGAGCGATACTGCCGGGCATCAGGACTGGAAACCCAGTCATAATCCGTGGCTTGTGGCCATTACGGTCACGCTGGCGGCCTTCATGGAGGTGCTGGACACCACCATCGTCAACGTGGCGCTGCCACACATCGCGGGATCGCTCGGCAGTTCCTATGACGATGCCACTTGGGCGCTGACGTCCTATCTGGTGGCAAACGGTATCGTTCTGACGATTTCCGGCTGGCTCTCGCGGCTGTTCGGGCGGAAACGATACTTCCTCATCTGCATCACCATGTTCACGGTGTCGTCTTTCCTGTGTGGATTGGCGACATCTCTGCCCATGCTCGTCGTTTTCCGACTGATGCAGGGATTTTTTGGTGGCGGTCTGCAGCCGAGCCAGCAGTCCATCATTCTGGATACCTTCCCGCCTGAAAAACGCGGCGCAGCGTTTGGCATGACGGCTATTGCAACCATCGTTGGCCCGGTTCTCGGTCCGATGCTGGGTGGCTATCTGACGGACAATTTTTCCTGGCGCTGGATTTTCTTCGTCAACGTTCCGTTCGGTATCCTGACGGTCATGGCGGTTACGGCTTTCGTGGAAGATCCGCCATGGGAGAAACAGAAGCGCGAGAAAATCGACGTGATTGGTATCAGCCTCATTACGCTGGGGCTGGGCTGTCTCGAAGTCATGGTCGACCGTGGCGAGGATGATGACTGGTTCGGATCGAACTTCATCATCACCATGGCTGTTCTGGGCGTGATCGGCGTTCTCGGTGCGATTGTCTGGCTGTGCTATGCCAAGGACCCGCTGGTGAAGCTGACGGTTCTGAAGGATCGTAACTTCGCGACAGGCATGTTCCTGATCTCGATGGTCGGTGCGACGCTTTATTCCTCTGCGATCATTGTTCCGCAGTTTGCGCAGCAGGTTCTGGGCTACACGGCGACAACGTCAGGGCTTCTGCTTGCACCGGGCGGCGTGGCTATCATCATTCTCATCCCTTTTGTGGGGCGACTGATGAAGTTCATCCAGTTGCGTTATTTGATCGCATTTGGATTTTTCTTCATGGGCATGGCCATGTTCCAGGCGGCCAACCTGTATGCCGGGATTGATTTCAGACATCTGGTCTTCTACCGCATCACCCAGACGGCCTCACTCGCGTTCCTGTTCGTGCCGATCTCCACGATCGCCTATTCTACTCTGCCGCGAGAACTGAACTCGGACGCATCGGCGCTCTTCAGTATGGCGCGAAACTATGTGGGATCCATGGCCATTTCTCTGGCTACGGCGGCGATTATCGAGACCCGGCAGCGGCACCAGACCTATGTGACCGACAACATGACGCCGGGACGGCAGGAGTTTACGAACTACATCAATCAGGCGCAGGCCGTGGGGGAAGCACATGGCCTCGCACCTGCCGCCGCGCATACGTTTGCAATTCACCGCCTGTTTGCAGAGTTCACATCGCAGATCTCGATGCTGGCTTACAACGAAGTATTCCGCTGGATCGGTATCATTGCGATGTTCGTGGTTCCGCTTTGCTTCCTGCTGTCACCCAACAGTACGAAGAAAACGGAACCGGCTGGGGGTCACTGATGACGGGGACCGTACATTTTCATGAACGAATCTGCCGTCCTGCTCGCCAGAAGGCTGATCGCTTCCGGGCTGTCATCGACCTGCAGCATGAGGCGACGACGGTGCACGATGCGGGCCTGACACAGGATCATGAGCTGTTCGGCCGCGAATTCGGGATCTTCGATGTGAAGCTCTCCCGCATCGCTGCGACGGCGGAGCCAGTCCGCCAGATTGTGCAGGGTGCGCCCGAAACCATAGCGCCAGAACGCATCGGCCAGATTGGGGAACTTTCCTGCCTCGCCAACAATGATGCGGTACAGGTCCATGGAAGTGGGATTGAGCATCATCTTGATGGCGCTTTCCGTGAGACGCCGCAGAACAGTGTGAACATCCTGCCCGTCTTCACGCGAGATGGCCTCGATGGCGGCAAGTTTAGTCTTGCTACGTTCTTCGAAAAACGCAGAAAACAGGGACGCCTTACCGTCAAAATGATTGTAAAGCGTGCCTTTCGAAACGCCAGCCTCTCTGGCAATCTGGGACATGGACGCGCCTTCGTATCCACTTGCCAGAAAAACCTTTTCCGCCCCCTGCAGGATCTGCTCGCGCTTGGCGCGCAACTGGCACACAGACGCGCTGGTTTCGTCAGGCGTGTTCTGGGTGCGGGGGACAGGGGTGCTGGTCATGAGGGGACAGGGTCCTTTTGTGGTTCTTCTACCGTCTCCATTATGCTGACCGAACTGGTCGGTCACCGCAAGATCATTTCCGTATCAGGAGTTTCTTTGTGAGCGCAGCCTTTCTGTCCCGCGCGCTGCTGTCAGGCTGCGCCCTTGTTGCTTTGTCCGGTTGCCTGCGGGTTGGGCCGGAATATCATGAACCACACCCCTGGTCCCCCGCGCATTATGCCGATCATACGGCTGGCGCGCCCGAGAGTGTGACCAGTGAAGCCAAGGCCGCCAGCAAGTGGTGGACGGTCTTCAACGATCCGGAACTGGCATCTCTGGAAGACCGTCTGGTTCAGCAGAACCTGTCCTTCCGCCTTGCGACGGCCAATCTGGCGCAGAGCCGTGCACAGCTTCTGATGGCGGGTGCCGAGCGCTTTCCCGGGCTGAGTGCTTCTGGTTCCTATACCCGCAGCCAGTTCAGCACAAAGCAGATGCAGGAAATCATCAGCCGGGTAGGGGGCAGTATTGCCAAGTCCGATAATGGGCTTCTTGGTGATCAGGGCAGTAGCATTTTAAGTGGTGCAGCCAGTGGCGCCACAATTCCGCTGCTCAATCAGTGGAAAACCTCCATTGATGCCAGCTACGAAATCGATCTCTGGGGCCGTGTCGCGCATCAGTATGATGCTGCGAAAGCAGATCTTCAGGCAACGGACGAGGAACGCCGGTCAGTCCTGATTGCCCAGCAGGCCGATATGGCGCGCGGTTACATGGGCCTGCGGGGAGACCAGAAGCGCCTTCAAGTGCTTCAGGATAACCTCGCAACGCTGAAGCAGATCGTGGATATTTCCCAGAGCCGCTATCACAGCGGTCTGGTGACGGAAGTGGATGTGGATTCTGCGCAGGCCCGTCAGCACGATACCGAAGCGCAGGCAGCCCAGCTTCAGCAGAGTATCGCGCAGGAAGAGAATGCCCTGGCCCTCCTGCTCGGCGCGCCTCCGGGTAGCCTGAATGCAGAACTCGAGAAAAATGCCGGTATTCCTGTTGTGCCGCCGGTTGTGCCTGTGGGGCTTCCGTCTGAACTGGCTCATCGCCGTCCCGACATCCGGGAAGCCGAAGCCAAACTGCGCGCGTCCGTAGCAGAAGTGGGTGAGGCGACAGCGGACTTCTATCCGAAAATCACCATCAATGCGGATTTCGGTTTCCAAACCCTGTCCTTCCGGGATCTTGGGTTCTGGAATGCCCGGGCATGGAATGTCGGGCCGTCCATTTCCCTGCCGATTTTCCAGGGTGGACGTCTGCGCGGCCAGTTGGAACTGAAGAAATATGCGCAGAAGGCTGCGGCGATTTCCTATCAGCAGACGGTCATTCAGGCCTGGCATGACGTTGATAATGCCCTGATTGCCTATCGGGACGAGCAGCTTCGTCATCAGGGTCTGGAGCGTGCGGTGAATGATAACCGCAAGGCGCTTCAGTTGGCCCAGAGCCAGTATCGCAGCGGCCTGACCAATTACCTGAATGTGCTGAATGCGCAGGGTCAGCTTCAGTCCGCCCAGATGAGCCTTGCCGAGAGCGATGCAACTGTCGCGACCAATCTGGCCCGTCTTTACAACGCTCTTGGCGGCGGCTGGGAAGATGTCGTTCCGGCATCCCAGGATGTCACCAGAACGAAGCTTGCTTCCGCAACACCGGGTCCCTGAGACCCGGCGTCAGAGTTTGGAGGGCTATCTCCCGGAGCTGTTTCAGCTTCGGGCGATGGATTTGCCCCTTGAGCCAAGGATTTCGAAAGCCTCGCCCATACGCTCCGTAACGGATTTTTCACCTGCGCGGAGCCATTTGCGAGGATCGTAAAGGGACTTCATAGGCTTGTCTGTCGCGGGGTCGATCTGGTGCTGGAAGGCAACCGGATGCGCGCTGACATAAGAGCCGACGCCGTGAGCGAAAGCGAACTGGATATCTGTATCCAGATTCATCTTGAAGGTGCCGTAAGCCACGGCATCCCGAATTTCTTCCAGACTGGAACCGGAGCCGCCATGGAAGACCAGCGGCAGAGGCTTCGGCCCGCTTCCTGTGGCTTTCTGCACGGCATCCTGTGAATTCTTCAGGATTTCCGGACGGAGTTTGACGTTACCTGGCTTGTAAACGCCATGAACGTTGCCGAAAGACGCGGCGATGGAGACCATGCCAATAGGCGAGAGCAGTTCCCAGGCTCTCAGCACGTCTTCCGGCTGGGTATAGAGATGCGCATTGTCCGCACCTTCTTCCAGATCATGGCCGACGCCATCTTCCTCGCCGCCCGTGACGCCCAGTTCGATTTCCAGGCCCATGCCAAGGGGTGCAAGGCGCGTCAGAAGTTTTTGGGAGAGAGCCAGATTGTCATCAAGCGTCTCGGCGGACAGGTCGAGCATATGGGATGAAAACAGTGGGCGACCCTGAGCCTTGAACTCGGCTTCGCTGAGGGTAATCAGGTCCTCAAGCCAGGGAATAAGCTTGCGATCAGCATGATCGGTATGAAGAATGACGGCGACACCATATTCTTTCGCCAGAAGATGAACGTGATGCGCCATTGAGGCTGCACCAAGAACACGGGCGCGATGGGCATCCGGCAAGCCTTCGCCGGCGAAGAAGCGGGCCCCGCCATTCGAGACCTGAATGACGACATCGGACCTGTTGGCTGCGGCGGCTTCCAGAACGGCATTGACGCTGTTGGTTCCAACGACGTTAATGGCGGGGAGGGCATATCCGCCGTCCCTGCATGCCTGAAGAAGAGTTTTATAATCGGCGCCTGTTACGACGCCGGGAGAAACGCTTGTCATGAGAGACTCCGGTCGAATGGCAGGAACCCTGATTAGGCTGGTCCTGCGTTTCATGTATTGTAAGGCAGAAAAATCTTTCCGTCATGAGCGCTCAAGATAAGGGAACAGTTCCAGCCCAGATTTGTTGCTTGTAGTGTTTGCCCCGCTGAGATTATGGAAAAGTATGGTGCCAAATCTTTCAGACCCCGATCTTCCCGCTCGCATTCTCGTCGTTGAAGACGATGCAGGTATGCGTACCCTCATTCTGCGCGCATTGCAGGGCGGCGGCTTCCGCGCCCGTGGTGTCGCCAGTGGTGATGAGATGTGGGCCGCCCTTGAGGTGGCTCCGGTCGATCTCATTATTCTGGACATCATGCTCCCTGGTACGAACGGCATAGAGTTGTGCCGTGCGTTGCGCAGTGGCCAAGGGGCAAGTCATCCTGATGAGACGCCGCCGTCACAGGTTCCCATCATCATGGTGTCGGCCCGTGGTGAAGAGCGTGACCGTGTCATGGGGCTTGAGACTGGTGCAGACGATTATGTGCCCAAGCCTTTTGGCCAGCGTGAACTGCTGGCTCGTGTCCGTGCGGTCCTGCGACGAGGCACTCCCGGCACGACAGCACCGGAGAAGGTTCGGCGCGAAAAATTACAGTTTGCGGGTTGGACGCTTGATCTCCGTCGCCGTGAACTGACTGATCCAAGTGGTGCGACGGTCGATATCTCCGGAGCTGAACACGATCTTTTGACCAGCTTCCTCGATAATCCCCAGCGCGTCATTGCCCGTGATCGTCTGCTGGAACTGTCCCGTACCCGTCTGGGTGATGTCTCGGATCGCAGTATCGACGTTCTCGTCAGCCGTCTGCGCCGTAAGCTGGGTTCTGATGCAGACCAGCTTATCCGTACGGTAAGGGGACTAGGCTATATCTTCGTAGCTGAGGTCGAACGGGTCTGAATATTCAGAATCGGATCCTGCTGTGGCCGCTGGGACTGGTCGGGCGTGTCTGCGTCGTCCTGACCGTAGCGGTCACACTGGTGTTCCTCGCCAATGCCGTTTTTTATGGCGAGGCTGAAACCTACATTGTTGATGACGTGCGGATTGCACAGCTTGGAGAAGGGCTGAGCACCAATTTGCGTGTGCTGGCGGCTGCACCTGTTACGCAGCGCTCCTTTCTGGCAGTTATGCTTTCGGGCAGTGAACTGAGCGTTGCTTGGCAGCCCGCGACATCCATGCCGCGGTTGCCGGGACACCGGCCGCAGGTCCTGCTGGACCTGACGAAGCGGCTGATCAAGGATGATCCTATCCTCGCTCAGGCCCAGCTTGATCTCTATACGCTGGGAAGCGGATCCCCTGACGTGCTGGGAACCGAGCGTCTTCCGGATGGAAGTTACATCCATTTCCGGGTTCCGGGGCTGCTGGGACGACATCATTTCACACGTGGTCTGGCCTCCGCCGCGATTGCAGCCTGTGCCGTGGCAATTGCGGCGACCATGCTCATTCGTGGCCTGAGTATGCCCTTGCGGGCTCTGGCATCTGTTGCGGACAAGATTGGTTCCAATGAAACCTGGGTGCCGCTTGCGGAACGCGGTCCTCGGGAAGTCCGAGGCGTTGCGCGCGCCATCAACGCCATGCAGCGCCGTATTCAGAGCCTCATCAATGACCGGACGCAGGCTTTGGCGGCCGTCTCTCACGATTTGCGAACACCTCTGACACGCCTTCGGCTTCGATGCGGTTTTCTGAACGATGGTGAGGCGCAGGCTGCCATCGAGTCGGATCTTGATGAGATGGAGGGGATGGTGAATGGCATTCTCGCGTATCTCGCGGGTGCGGATGACCCAGAAAAACCAAAGACCATCAATATCGTCGCTACATTGACGACGCTCGTGGATGACCATGCCGATCATGGCAAGGATGCCCGCTACGAAGGCCCGGATCGGGCGCTGGTCCGCGTCCGCCCCCTGGCGATCAAGCGTGTTCTGTCCAACCTGATTGAGAACGCCCTGAATTACGGGGGAAATGTTCTGGCCACCCTGACGGTGCGGGACGATGACTCCATAGAAATTGCCATTCAGGACAATGGTCCGGGTATTCCCGAAAGTGAATATGAGCGTGTTCTGACACCGTTCTACCGTCTGGAAGGGTCCCGCTCTCGTCAGACGGGCGGGATCGGGCTGGGACTGGCCATTGTGACCCGCGAGATTGCCCGGGAAGGGGGCTATTTGCGTCTGGGCCGGGGCGATGCCGAGAAGGGGTATGGCGGGCTCTGTGCGACAATTGTTCTGCCGCCTGCTCGCAAGCCAACGATTGGCGAACGGCCGCAGGTTTGAAGACCGGGAAGTGGGACTGGATTGGTCCAGACCCTTGCGCCGAGGGCTGAAGTGGCACATGTCAGGGACGGACTGGACACTGAGGACATGACGACGATGTTCATTGAAACCGAAGATACCCCGAATCCTGCGACGCTGAAGTTTCTTCCGGGACGCCCCGTAACCGGAGACTCGCGCACTGTTGATTTTGGAGAGGCCTCAGCTGCTGAAGGGCGTTCCGAGCTGGCTGAAACGCTTTTTGCTCTGCCGGACGTCAAGCGCGTCTTTCTGGGCAGCGATTTCGTTTCCATCACCAAGGCGCCGGACGTCAGTTGGGGAGACATGAAGCCGGTTGTGCTTAGCACGCTCACGACGTTCTTTGAGAGCGGCAAAGCTGTACTCGCTGGCGGTGATGAAGCCCTGAAGTATGATGTTGCGCCGGAAGATGCCGACGTTGTGGTTCGGATCCGTGATCTGCTGGATACGCGTGTTCGTCCGGCTGTGGCTGGAGATGGTGGCGACATTGCTTTCCGGGGCTACAAGGACGGAATTGTTTACCTGACGATGCAGGGCGCCTGTTCAGGCTGTCCGTCTTCCCGCGCGACGCTGAAGCATGGTGTTGAGAACATGCTCCGTCATTATGTGCCGGAAGTGCAGTCTGTCGAGCAGGTCGAGGACTGATTTATGGACGACGAGACGTCTCTCCCCGTGACGGAGACCCCGTGTTCCGGCCCTATGCCGGGCGCCGAGGTTCTGTTTACACAGGCCCGCACACCACGGGCTTTTTCCCCGCGGGCTGTTGGGGAAGACGTGTTGCGGCATTTGTACGATCTGGTGAAGCTGGGTCCGACGTCCGGGAACTGCTCGCCGGGACGCTTTGTGTTCTTGACGACGCAGGATGCCAGGGAGCGGCTTCGGCCCGCCCTGTCTCCCGGAAACGTCGAACGGGCCATGTCGGCTCCTGTTCTGGTTGTTGTCTGCCACGATCCGCTGTTCTTTGAGACGCTTCCCCGACTTGGGTGTGATGAAGGGCTGCGGGACTGGTTTGCGGCAGATGTCGGCCTGTCGGAAGAAACTGCTTTCCGGAATGGTACGCTGGAGGGGGGGTACCTCATTCTGGCTGCCCGGATGCTGGGCCTCTCTGCAATGCCAATGTCGGGATTTGATTCGTTCATGGTCGAAGATGCGCTGCTAACCACTTCGGGATGGCGGGCAAATTTCCTGATTGGTCTTGGTTACCCGGCAGAAAACGAGCCTCATCCGGACCATGCCGCGCCTCGTGCCCCGCGTCTGGACTTCGGCGAGGCGTGTCTGTGCCTGTGAGGACTGTGGTTTTCAACGGCGCAGGTGCAGGGACGGGAACGACCAATCTTATTGCTCTTGTTGAAGACGGACGTGTCGTTGCGGAAAAGCTTCTGACCGGACGAGGGGCGTCCGAGCATTTTGCACCAGCTCTGAGATCTCTGCTCGAAGAGCAACAGTGGACAGAGGCTCCGGATGCGGTCGTTGCTGTGATAGGGCCAGGATCTTTCACGGGCTTGCGGGCGTCTCTGTCTTTGGCCGCAGGATTGGCCGCCGGATGGAACTGTCCGACGGTCGGTGTCACTTTGGGGGCTGCGATCCGGGCTACGCTTGGACGTCCGGAGGTTGCCTGTGTCAGTCTGGCGCGGCGAGGGCGGTTCTTTGTTGACCCACCGAATGGAGATGTTTTCGCAATCTCTGCGGACGATCTGGATGAGACAGTGTTTTCTGCGATAGCGGGGGACGGTGTTCAGGAACGATTGTCCTGGGGGTGTCCCACGATTAACTGTGTTGCTCCGGATGCGCTTGGAATCGTCCGTGCAGCGCAGGGGCAGGCTGCCGGGCCTCTCAGCCCTCTTTATGTTGATCCTCCGGAAGCAAAGCCGCCTGCGGCTGGACTGCGCCCGCTTCCCCAATGATAGCCGCAAAACCGGACCAGGTCTTTCAGGATCTGGGTGTGGAGGGGGCGCCTTTGCTGGCGGCCTTGCATGAAGAAGCCTTTCAGGGTGGGGAAGTCTGGAATGAGGCGGCGTTTGCCTCGTTGCTATCCATCCCTGGAACTGAAGCGCTGGTTGTGACTCTTGAGGGGCAACCTGCGGGCTTTATTCTGACCAGAACGCTTCTGGATGAAACAGAAATCCTGACACTCGCTGTCTCTCCCCGCTTTCAGCGGCGGGGATTGGGACGTCAGTTGATCGAGAAAATCTTTCCAAAAGGTCAAATATTTCTTGAAGTATCCGTAAGTAACAGTGCGGCAAGGAGGCTTTATGAAGCCTGCGGATTCGCCCGGGCTGGCGTAAGACGTGGTTATTATCAGGATGGAAGTGATGCCATCGTCATGACCTCTAAGATTTGACAATCAGAAGACAATAAAAACCGCTATCTTCCTGAACGTGAGTTTCGTCTATTATCTGGTATCCAAGTGCTCGAACGGCGGTGGAAACATTCCGCTTTGGTTCTTCTCCTTTGAGTAAAACCTTGAGTTTTTGGCCGGAAGTCATGGCGTCCAGACGGGTGCGGACATACACAGTCGTCATTGGGCAACGCTTGTCTCTGATGTCGAGTGGAAATATTTCATATTCTGTCATTTCTCGTCTGCACCTTGTTTTTGCTTGATAGTAGTCAAAATTCACTGATAGAGAACTGCCCGTTTCCGGATGAAGGACTTTATATTATGTCGCAAGAGACAGTAGACCTTGATCTGCGCCACCTGACTGCGCAGATCGTTACCGCTTATGTATCCAGCCATGATATCGGAGCTGACGCGCTTCCGGGTCTTATTCGCTCGGTACATGATTCCCTTGCGAATGTTGATGTGCAGGAAGAAGTGCCGGCTGAGAAGCCAGTTCCAGCTGTGCCGCCTCGCAAGTCGGTATTCCCCGACTATATCATCTGCCTTGAAGACGGTAAGAAGCTGAAGCTGCTCCGCCGCCACCTCAAGACAGCTTACAACATGACGCCGCAGGAATACCGTGAGCGCTGGGGCCTGCCGCCGGAATATCCGATGGTTGCTCCAAACTACGCAAGCCACCGTTCTTCCCTGGCTCGCAAGATCGGCCTCGGCCGTCGTCGCGACGACGATTGATCATGTTTCCCGGCTTCCTGACCCTCATCCGCAGGAAGCCGGTATTTTTATTTGCATCTCTGATTGGACAAATGGTCCGTTTTTCGGCTAGGCCGCTGTTATGGTCGTAGATACGAAAGTCGCGGACAGACGCACCCGCACGCAAGGTCGGAAGCCAGCTGGTTCCGCCGTTGTGGATGATTCGCCCATTGCCCGCCTCTGTGTGGAGAATGGTCTGAAAATGACAGGACAGCGCAGGGTGATTGCCCATGTGTTGTCTGAAGCTGACGATCATCCGGACGTCGAAGAGCTGTATCGCCGCGCATCGGCTATAGACAGCCGTATTTCCGTGGCCACGGTGTATCGCACCGTTCGTCTGCTGGAAGAAAAGGGCATCCTTGAGCGTCGTGATTTCGGCGGTGGGCGTGCCCGTTATGAAGCCAGCGACAGTGGCCACCATTATCATCTCATTGACGTAGATAGCGGCCGGGTCATCGAATTCGAAGATGACGAGCCCGTCCGTCTCCTGACGCAGATTGCACAGCGTCTTGGATTCGATCTCGTTTCTCACCGTATTGAGCTGTTCGGGCATCGTCTCGAAAAAGAGACCCCGAAGCGGCCGCTTCCCAAGAGCAGGAACAAGAGCGACACATGAGCACCAATTCGGCCGAGGATAAAAACTCAGCGCCAGGCCATTCGCTCGTCAGCAGTGAAGAAACGCTGAAGCAGATGGAGACTCTCTCCACGTTGGCCCTGAACCGCGATGGCGGCTTCCAGGAGCTTCGGGGTGGGTCTCTGGGGGTGCGGATTGCGGAGACCGAGGCCGAGCGTGATGCGGCTCAGGCGCTCCGTTACAAGGTCTTTTTTGAAGAGCTTGGTGCTCATCCCGACGAGCGCACGTTCCGTACCAAGCGCGACGTGGACGAGTTTGACGACGTTGCGGATCATCTTCTCGTCATCGATCACAGCATCGGGTCGGGTGCAGAAGGGGTTGTGGGCACCTATCGTCTGCTCCGCTCTGATGCTGCGGAGAAGATTGGTCGTTTTTACACGTCTTCCGAATACGACATCTCGAACCTGACGGAATTTCCGGGACGTTTGCTGGAAGTCGGACGCTCCTGCGTCGCGCGGGAGCATCGTGGTCGTTCGGCCATGCAGCTTCTGTGGCGCGGCATTGCCTCCTATATCTTCCTGCATCGTATTGACGTTCTGTTTGGCTGCGGAAGTCTGCCGGGTACGGACCCGGATGCCGTGGCCGATCAGTTAACCTACATGCATCACAACCATCTGGCTCCGCCGGCGCTCCGTATCCGCGCCTTGCCGGATCGCTATGTGGAAATGCTGCGCGTCGATCCCCATACGCTTGATCACCGCGCATGCCTGAACAAGCTGCCGCCGCTCATCAAGGGGTATCTCCGTCTGGGCGGATATGTGGGTGACGGTGCAGTGGTGGACGAGCAGTTCAACACGACGGATGTTGCCGTTCTGGTAAAAAGCGAGCTTCTGGCGGACAAATACTACCGTCATTATGAGCGTCGCCTTCGGGACGCTCTCGACTCCTGACATCCCTGTAACGGTCGGGCTGACATGGCTCGGCCGTTTTTTCATTTTGATGGATGGTCGTCTTCATGACTTCGACGCTCCCTGTTCATGGCTGGCGGCTTGCTGGCCTGATGGTGCTGGCAGGGGCGTTTGCGGCCCTGTCTCTGCCGCCCGTCTGTGCGCTTTTCACGTTGCCCCTCGGGCTTCTGGTTCTATACCGGGCCGCTGAGGATGCTGCGTCCTGGAAGGGCGCGGCTTTGTCTGGCTTCCTGTTCGGGATGGGGTTCCACACCGCAGGTCTGTACTGGCTGACAAACGCGATCCTGACACGCGTGCATGAATTCTGGTGGGTGGTTCCGTTTGCCTCCCCTGGTGTGTCCCTGATTATTGCTCCACTGATCGCGGTTCCGGCTGTTCTGTGCCGTCTGGTTCCGGCGGGCTGGAGGCGTGTGCTGATGTTCGGCGGGAGCTGGACCGCTGTGGATATGGGGCGTGTGCTGATCTTCTCCGGCTTCCCCTGGAACCCGCTGGGAAGCGATCTGGAACTTCCGGGGCGGTTTGGTGATGCGCTGATCCAGCCAGCGTCGGTTCTGGGTGTGGATGGTCTGACCCTTGTGCTGGTTCTGGCCTCTCTTGCGATCTTCCGTGGCCGGAGAGCGGCATTGCTGGTTCTGGTTGGTGCTGTTCTCTGGGTTGGTGGAGGTTTCTGGCGGTTGTCGGTTTTGCAGCCGCTGCCGGTCATCAATCCGCGTGCTGTTCTGGTGCAGGGGAATGTTCCCGAGGCAGAAATTATTGACCACAAACAGAGTGTCGAGAATTTCCGTCGGTATGTCCGGATGACGGCGCAGGGCGTTCAGCAGGCTCGACTGATGGGAGACGACAGGCCGAGTGTTGTGATCTGGCCGGAATCAGGCTTTCCGGGCCTGCTGGATGAAGATGATCTTGCCCGGCAGATCATTGCGCATGCTGCGGGTGGTGCTCCGGCCATGATTGGCTCTGACCGTGAAGAAAACGGTCACTGGTATAACAGTCTCGAAGTTGTGGATCAGGACGGGAAAATCGCTGCGATCTATGACAAGAGCCGTCTTGTGCCGTTTGGCGAATATCAGCCCTGGATTTTGCCCTTTAATATCCTGCCGGGTGTGTTGACGCCTGGGCCGGGACTGAAAACCTGGACCATGCCGGATATTGGCAAGGTGGGGCCGATGGTCTGCTATGAGATCATCTTTTCAGGCTCTGTTGTCGCGCCTCATGATCGGCCGGACTGGCTTGTCACCATTTCCAATGATGCCTGGTATGGAGACAGTGCGGGTCCACGTCAGCATTTGGCGACCGGGCGGATGCGGGCTGTTGAAGAGGGGCTTCCGGTTGTTTTCGCGAACAATACCGGCATTTCCGCAGTTTACGATGCAGCCGGGCGTGAGACAGCCAGACTGGGGTGGGGAAAGACGGATGTGCTGGTCAGCAATATTCCGTCTCCGCTGCCACCCACGCTTTTTTCCCGGTATGGACGCGCCATTCCGCTCGGTCTGTCGATTGTCTGTGTTCTTCTGGCTTTCTGGCCGCGTCGGCGGGGTGAGAGGGCCTTGGTTGCAAAGCGTTAAAAAGGTTAATATTGACAATCTAGGGTTGTTTTATTTACCTTCTCTTTCTTGATTGGGAAGGGAACTACATGACAATCGGTCACGGTAAGGTCGAGCCGAAAAGTGCCGCCGCTGCTGGGCCAGTCGATGTGCATGTGGGGAACCGTATCCGTCTGCGGCGGACCCTTCTTGGACTGTCGCAGGAGAAGCTTGGTGAGGCGCTTGGCCTGACCTTCCAGCAGATTCAGAAGTACGAGCGTGGTGCCAACCGTGTTGGTGCCAGCCGTTTATACGATCTGGCGCGTATTCTGGACGTGCCAATCGGCTTTTTCTTTGATGATATGCAGGATGGTACCCCCAAACCTGCGGCTTCCCCTGCTCCTGCCTTTGGGGCCGGATTTGCGGAAACACAGGCGACGTTTGGTGGTCCGCCTCCGAAGGCTGCGGCTCCCGCCCCGCCGCGCCTTTTTGATCTTCCAGTTGATGAAGCCGCGCTTTTCAGCCGTCGGGAGACGGTTGATCTTGTAAGGTCTTACTATCGCATTCCAGATCAGTCTGTCCGCAAGCGGATGCTGGATCTGATCCGGACGCTTGGCGCACCTGACGATAAAGCGGCCTGAAAGGCCCCCGCCGGATTACTCCCGGCGGAGAATACTGTCGTTCAGGAAAGACGAAATCTTTCCGGCTTTGAAATCCGCGCGGAGGCGATCTTCGTCATATTCTGTGCGGACCCAGTCCATGAAGGGCAGGCGGCCTTCAGCTTCGGCTCTGTAACGCAGAAAGAATGCGTCCAGAATACCGGTTCTGGAACGGTTGAAATGACCAAAGCGCCAGTGAAGCTGCTTCAGGGCGTCTGTCGCGGTTCCACCTTCAAACATGGTCACCAGCCCTGAGGCCAGTCCCGCACGGTCTGCGCCGGACTTGCAGTGCATCAGCATGGGGAACTGAAGCGTCTGATACATGTCGTAAAAGCGCAGGATACGGTCCTTATGTGGAGCCCCGCGGCTTTCAAAAGCCATGTCCAGATGCGTCAGGCCAACCTGCTGACTGGCCCGGCGGGACAGTGCATCAGAACCGCATTTGCGGTGTCCGCGCAGATTGACCAGCGTCTTCAGGTGCAGGCGATAGGTCAGCCTCCGCAGGCGAGAAGGGGTTGGGTGATTGCAGCGCCACACTTTTCCTGGAATGACCTCTGAAATGTTCGTCCAGCCGAGGCGGAAAATGGAGTGGTCTACGAACAGGCTGTCCCACCAGGCGCGTCTCAGATCGGCGGCAGAGGTAATGCGGCCTTCAAACATGCGGATCTCTCCTTGACTGTGGGTGCCGGGTGAAAGGCGTGTGGCTGCGGTGTGTCCCATTCCAAACAGGGATGCGTCAACTCCGGAAAAATGCTAACATCGTGGTATGCGCTGGCTTTCTCTTTCCCTGACGTTGTCCTGCCTTTCACTGGGGGGATGTGGTGTTGGTTCCATGTTTGACGGTCCAGCCGCAGACATGACGGCGTTGCCGCCACCGGGGGCCGGTCCGGATCGGGGAGATCACCACCGGCGCCGCCCTCATCCGAGCGGTATGTCTTATGCGGATGATGCGCCGGTTATGCCTATGCCCCCGGGAGCCATGAGTGAGGATAGCCGTCCGCATGAGACCAGTAGTCCCTCATCAGAAGGCGTCAGCTTTGGGGCTGGTGGCCCTGGAGGAAACACGGCGGACATTACGCCACGGCCGGCGGTTCCAGACACGGAAGTCTCTTATGGGCAGAACAGTGGGAACTAGTTTTCTGCTGTGACCTGACGGGGTGTCTTCATGATTGCGTAACCTTTGGTGTGCTAGGGCGAAGCCAGTCCTTTTCCCCGGACCGAGCGACGCCTTGGAGATCAAATATGCCCGATCAGGTCGAGACAGATATTAGAGAACGTCTTGCTTTTCTGGGTATCGGCGCCGCGGAAAAAGCCCTGATCAGCCGTATTGGCCAGCAGGTGAGGCAGACGCTTGGGCCTGCACTGGATCGGTTCTATCGTCGGGTTGATGAGACCCCGGCTCTGTCTCGGTTCTTTTCCAATCCGCTTCACCAGAAATCGGCCCGCACTCAGCAGGAGAAGCACTGGAGCCGTATTCTGGATGGCGATTTCGGGACTGATTATGTTCAGAGCACGAAGGCCATCGGTAACACTCATGCGCGGATTGGGCTTGAGCCTCAATGGTATATTGGAAGTTACGGGCTGCTGCTTGAGGGGATTGTCTCGGGATTCCTGCGTGAAGCATGGCCGCAGCCACCACAGGGATTTTTCGATCGTCTTTTCCGAAAGGCCAAGCCCGTTCTGCCTGTTGAGGAGGCTACGCGCAGAGTAGGTCTGCTGATTAAAGCCGCGTTGCTGGATATGGAGTTGGGGCTTCAGACCTATACCCTGAATATGGATGATCAGGAGCGGTCAAGGGCTGAGAAAGAGCGGACTGAGAGTCTGACCGCTCTGTCTGAAGCTCTCGCCGATGCGCTTGAGCGGATGGCGAAAGGGGATCTGGTGCAGGAAATTGATCCGGATCTGGAAACCGAAACAACCCGGATGAGTGGTGCGTTCCAGAATGCCTGTGCTGGTCTGAGCCATATCGTTCATGCCGTGCGGTCTACATCCGGGGTGGTTGAACATCGTGCAAGAACACTGAGTAGTTCATCGGAAGATGTTGCCTGCCGGATTGCCGAACAGGTTCAGGCCCTGGGGACAGTTTCCCGCAACATTACAGAATTGACGGCCTCCGTGAAGGAGGTGGCTGAAGAAGCCCGACAGGCGGACGAAACAGTAGAGGCCTGTTGCAATGAAACCGGGCAGGGCGCGGAAATTGTTAATCGCACGGTTGAAGCGATGGCGAAAATTTCCGAGTCCTCGACCCAGATTGTGCAGATCATCAGTGTTATTGATGAAATCGCATTTCAGACAAATCTGCTTGCTTTGAATGCTGGCGTCGAAGCTGCAAGAGCGGGGGATGCTGGTCGTGGTTTTGCCGTCGTGGCTCAGGAAATTCGAGCTTTGGCTCAGAGATCGACAACGGCTGCACGCGAGATCAAGGAGCTCATCAGCAGCAGCATGGAAGACGTCGAACGTGGTGTGAAAATGGTCGATGAAACTGGTGCGGCGCTCGGGAATATCACCACATCTGTCAGTCGTCTGGGAGAAGCTGTCGGGGAGATTGCGTCTGGTGCGGAGGAGCAGGCCTTAAGGATCATGGAGATCAACGCCAGCACAACCCAGCTTGAAGCTGTCACGAAGACCAATGCAGCCATCGTGCAGGAAATGAGCGGTTCCAGTCAGGAGTTGGTGGGGGACGCGGCAGAACTGATGAAGATCGTCATGAACTTCAAGGTTCGTGACGATCAATCTGCCTTGTCACAGTCCCGTACCGGTTTGACGTTTTAGTCTGAAAGATGACGTGCTTCTTCTGGAAGCATGATGGGGATGCCATCCCGGATTGGAAAAGCCAGCTTCGCGCGGGGGCTGATAAGCTCCTGTGTGTCCCGGTCATAGGTCAGGGGGCCTTTGGTTACCGGACAGACCAGAAGGGACAGGAGGCGGGGGTCAAGTTCAGCGTTCATGATTATTCCATGCCCTTTGCCAGAAGATCCAGCAAGACCCCTGCACGATCATCCAGTGTGCCTGCTTCAAGAAGCGCCTGTTTCTGTGTGGGGCTGAAAGGGACAAGCATGGGCAGGACAACAAGAAGCATCTCGTCATCCATCTCGTCAATCAGGGACCAGTCCGTCTGGAGTTCGTGGGCCGTCAGGTAGTCTTTCAGTCGGCTCAGAAGTCTGGAACGATTGATGGGAGAGGGGTCACTTTCCACCAGATCAGAGAAAAACGGAGAGGCGTCAATTGCTCCTTCGCGCCAGCCCCGGCGCGTCAGACCTTCCATCAGAAGCCGGAAACGGGTCACGCCCAGCAGGGTGACCGAGAATGTCCCGTCCGGGTGTTCCGTGAAACTGGTGATGCGTCCGAGGGTGCCAATATCGTGCAGGACGGGAAGAGGGTCTTCCTCGTCCTCTTCCTGCGGCTGGATCATTCCGATGAGCCGACGTTCGGCGAGCGCATCCTCCAGCAGGGCAACGTAGCGCGGTTCAAAAACGGTCAGCGGGAGTTGCCCTCCCGGGAGCAACATGGCTCCGGATACGGGAAAAAGCCCGACACGGGGAGGAAGATCGGCCAGCGTCAGGTCCATCAGGGCCGGAACCCTGCGGGGAATGTCGCTGAGATCTACGAATGTATCAGGCGTTCGGGTCATAGGCTCACGAAAACAGGAGGGAGGAGAGTTTGCGGCGTGCGGACAGGGTTACGGGATCGGTATGACCCCAGGCTTCAAAGAAACGCAGGAGTTCGGTCTTCGCGGCGCCCTCGTTCCAGTCGCGGTCCTTGCGAATGATCTCAAGGAGAAGATCAGCGGCTTCAGCCCGTTGACCGGAAGCGTTCATGGCGGCGGCCAGTTTCAAAGCAATATCGAAGTTTGACGGATCAGCTTCGGCCTGTTGGCGCAGCGTGTCCAGTTCGGATGCAGCTTTGGCACTTTCTTTCGTGAGCGCCAGAGCCGCGCGGGCTCCTGTGATTTCTGGGTGAGCGTCCAGCTTTGCCGGAACCTGACCGGAGGCTTCTTCCGCTCCTTCAATTTCATCCAGAGCCAGAAGCGAACGCAGAAGACCGCCCCAGGCTTCCGGGTTTTCCGGCTCAACGTCCAGAAGCTGTGCGTAAAGTTCCACAGCTTCAGCTGGCAGGTTTTCAGTCAGTGCTTTCTTGGCTTCTGCAAGAAGATCGGCGGACGGCATTGTGCCCCCCGTTGTCTTCAGCAGGGTTTCAACAAAACGACGGATCTCTCCTTCAGACTGCACACCTTGGAAAAGATCGAGGACCTGCCCTTTCCAGAATGCGACGACGAGGGGAATCGACTGCAAGGGGAGGCCCATCTGGGCAAGCTGGGCTGCGAGGGATTTGTTGGCCTCGACATCTACTTTGACAAGGCGGACACGCCCTGCCGCAGCGCGGATGACTTTTTCAAGAACAGGGGTGAGCTGCTTGCAGGGGCCACACCAGGGAGCCCAGAAATCCACCAGAATGGGTGTTTGCTGGCTGGCTTCAACCACATCAGCCATGAAAGTCGTCTGGTCAGCGTCAATGATAGGGGAGGGAGCTCCCTGTGATGGAGACTGGCCGATCAGATGTTCGTCAAAAGTGCTGCTCATGAAAAGGAGGCCATCCTGCTGGAGAAATCCGGTTTTCCGAAAGATCGGGGTTGATGGGGATCAGTGCAAGAGGACTTTGAGCTGAGGGAAGCTGGGATAGCTCAGGAAAAGGCGAGGGATCCCCATGGAATCGGAAGAAATGGAAAATTAGTCTGCCTGATGTGTTTTCCCTCTTGCGCAGGTTTCGAAGTTCGGTAATAACACCGCCCACGGAACGCGGGTGTAGCTCAGGGGTAGAGCACAACCTTGCCAAGGTTGGGGTCGTGGGTTCGAATCCCATCACCCGCTCCAGTATTGAAAAAGACGCCTTCGGGCGTCTTTTTTCGTTTCTAGTGGTGGATGTTTTTCCTATCAAGAAAATGCTTTTCAGAGTGTCTTCCCTCTTGCAGACTCTGCCGGTTTCCGTCATAAGCCGCATCACGGAACGCGGGTGTAGCTCAGGGGTAGAGCACAACCTTGCCAAGGTTGGGGTCGTGGGTTCGAATCCCATCACCCGCTCCAGATTGAAAAAGACGCCTTCGGGCGTCTTTTTTCGTTTTCAGCTATGATTCCGTTTTCTGAAAACCATTCCAATCAGGTTCAAAAAAAACGGCCAGTCAGGAAAACCTGCTGGCCGCTGTTTCTGATCTTCGGAAAGCGTTTGGGCTTAGAAGAACTGGATGTGGCTCTTGAAGCCTAGCATGGCTGCGTCATGCAGGGCGGCCTGGCCACCCGGGCGGAAGTAGTACTGGAAGTCAGGCGCGAACGTCACGCCGCGCATCACATGGATACGGTAGTTCGCTTCAAGCACTTCGCCGTAGTTCTGGATGCCGTAGGAACCGTTCATGAGAGACATGCCGCGGGCAAGTTGCAGGCGCTGCGTGTCTGAGACGCTGCCAGCAACGCGAACATAGGTAAAGTTCACGCCAATGCCGTCCAGGGGACGAGCCTTCCAGAAGCCACTGTCCACAAACCCGATTTCATACTGCTGGGCACGGGTCTGCGTGCGGGGGCTGTTGGCATAGAAACCGGCAAGAACGATCAGGCCTGCATCCGGATTGCCCGGGGTATGGTGACGCAGCACCATCTGGTCCACCAGTGCCCATGCAGCCCAGGAGTAGTTTACCGTTCTCTGTGGCAGGCCTGTTATGACGAACGGATTGCCGTTGACGTCATAGTAGTTGTCCTTGTGAGGCGCGTTGTCGATCGCGTAACCGACCTTGTAGTGGCCGGGCAGGTGATCTTTGCCAAACAGTGGTTCCCAGCCTGCTTCAACTGGTACGGCCTGACCGTTGATGTCGGCGCCGTTGAACTTGAAGCCTGTCCGGTACTGGACGTTGTTGTAGATGCCGGCCTGCGCGAAATACACACCCGTCTGGATGTAGGTACTTTTGGTCGGGCGGACACGGATACGCGCCGCCCAGACGGCGTCTGGGTAAGATGAGTGGGTCGTATTGTCAGACGATGCCTTGGGATTACCGCAGAAGGCATTGTTCTGGAAATTACAGTACAGCGGGTTGGCGGAGAAGTCGTTCAGGAACGGAATACGGCCTGCTGCAACGTCGAAATGGCCGTTTCCGAGTGTTTCTTCGCCGTATGCGTAAACAAGGTGGACCACCACGTTGCCGCCAGCACCGTAGATTTCGGAACTGGGGTTGAGGTTGTCACCGAACATGCGGCTGGCCGGAATACCGTAACGGCCGACAACGACAGCATGGGTTGAAAAGCCACGGATACCGGCGAGCTTTTCCCAGTCGATGTCGTTTTCAAGGCTGTACTGGCCAGCATTGCTGCTGCCCTGGCGCAGTCCATAGCCAGGTGTTGGCTTGGTAATGGCGCCAGTATATTCGTTTGTATTGTCCATCATCAGCGCAATACCACGATCACGCAGCCACTTGTTCCAGCCGAAAGGGTTGGTCAACAGTGCTTCAGGCTTTGGAAGCGGCGGAACCTGTTCCTTGTCGAAGGACAGAATGGTGAGTGGTGTATTAACGCGGACGCTGGGGTTTTCCGAGTTCTGATCAGGCCAGTCCATCACCGTGATAGGCGCGAGGACATGAACTGTCGTGACCTTCTTGCCAGGGGCTGACTGGACAACGGTCGTTACGGGGGGAGGAGCCTTGGCCGTGCTTTCAGCAGCGGCGATGGCGGGCGTAAGCGAAACCGCACAGGCTGCGGCATAGAGATGCAGGCGAGACAAGTCTCTTATCCTCGGGTATCAGGTTGCGAGATCTTCGTAACACTTTATCGGGGATAAAGAACAGTCATTGTGAGATAAAAATCTCAAAAATCACGTTCATATGATACGAACTGTGGTTTTTAAGGAACAGATGCAGCTTGTACCAGAGGAAAGAAGTTGTGATCCGTATAATACGGATCACAAATCCGTATTACTTTGCAGCGGCCAGTGCTGCTTCGATCACTTTACCAGCTTCTTCCTTGCCGGCCCAACCTGTCACCTTGACCCACTTGTTCGGCTCAAGATCCTTGTAACGCTCGAAGAAGTGTTCGATGGCTTTGCGGGTGATTTCCGGCAGATCATCGATGGACTTCACGTCTGTGAACTGCGGGTGGATTTTGTCGTGCGGAACACAGATGATTTTCTCATCCTGGCCGCTTTCATCTTCCATCTTCAGCATGCCGATCGGGCGTGCACGGATGACGGCACCCGGAACAACGGCGGCTGGAGCCAGCACGAGGGCGTCAGCAGGATCGCCGTCAGCGGCGAGTGTGCCCGGAATAAAGCCGTAGGCGGCCGGATAGGCCATAGGAGTGAACAGGAAACGGTCTACGAAGATCGCACCGCTTTCTTTGTCCACTTCGTACTTGACCTGGGACCCCTGCGGGATCTCGATAACTACGTTAATGTCGTTCGGCACGTCCTTGCCGGGCGAGATCTTGGAAACGTCCATGATGTTCATGTCCTGAACTGGTTTTAAGACGAGCGAACATTAACGGTCCTTCAGCTTTCTGCCCAGTGCGGAAGAAAAACACCCAGAAACGCAGAACGCCCCGGCGTAAGGCCGGGGCGTTCATACGGAAAGCCAATGATCAGAAGATCAGTGGGCTCAGAGAAGTGGCTGGGCGGCCTTCAGCGCATTGTGGCAGGCTGCGCGGCGGTCATCTTCATTGGTATAAGCCACGAGATAATAGCGCTTGCCGTTGCTGTTGAAATAACCAGCCGTGCCAAGAGCGTAGTCGTCATTGCCGACCGTCTGTTCGGTAGCCTTGTACTTCTCGCTCAGGCCATACAGAGCCGGATTGCCTTCGTCGTAGGACAGATACTGCAGCTCGATGCAGTAGTTCATGATTCCTGCGAGATTAGCGGGAGAAACGCCTGTGAAATCCTTGCCTGGCGTGCCCTGAACGGCTGATGGTGGCGGCGGTGACTGTTCCTGTGCCAGAGCGGCCGACGAAACCATACCGAGGCCAACTACGAGGCCAAGAGCGGGCACGATACGACGAAACATGGACGGTATCCTTTCTGAGACCCTGTCTTCCGCGGCACCCCGCGGTTGAAACGGAACACTTCTCCCGTTTGCGTGAAAAGAAAAGTCCGTTGCAGAACATTTCTTCGTGAGCATTCAAAAGGTGGGGTCAAGATAAGGAGAGCGGGCATCGAAGAAGACACGGTTTGTGGTCAGCTCGGTGGAAATCACATCCAGGGCTGTCAGGGCTGCGATCAGAATAAATCGCTGTCTGGGACGCGATTCGGTTGTTTCACAGTCTCTGAGGCGCTGGATGGCCAGCAGGGTGGCACGCAGGGTTCGGCCATAATGGCCGTGATACCGGCCGCTGAAATGGCTCATGCGGGCCAGAACGAGTTCCAGAGCCTGATGGGCGCGTGGACTCAGGGCAGCGTCATGACTGATGGCCCGCAGACGCAGCAGGTTCAGCATGACACGCATGGCGGACAGGATGCCTTGCAGGTAGGCATGAACGACGGGGGAAGGGGTATCTGCCGAGTTGGTCATGAGGCGGACGAAACGGTCCACGTTGCGGGAGACGATCACATCCAGTGTGGTGTCGTTTTTCCCATCCGCAATGTGATGTAGATCCCGCAGAATGTTTTCCCGCATGGTCCAGCGCTGATGTGCGGGATCATAGGGCAGGAACACGCGATACATCCATGTTGTGTAGAGCAGGCCCAGAACCAGCGGCAGGGCGGTATTGAAATAGACGATCTCGTCCGTTCGGCCCTGATTGGAAGGGCCAAGCATGATGGGCAGAAACAGGTTGTACGACACCGCCGGAAGCGTCAGCGGGGGGTAGGCAAAAGCAAGGCCGCCCAGCATCATGGCGACGCCGGACCACATGCCTAACATCTCAAAGGTGGTAGGTTTGCCGAGCAGGAGCAGGTCGAGAACGCCACCGGCAAGAACCGCACAGCAGGCGCCGTGCAGAAAAGCCTGTGTGGCCAGGGCTGGTCTTTCGAGTGTGGAAAACAGACTGCATGCGATTGCGACGAACATGATGAATGTCAGGCCGCTGGGCCATGCCGTCGCAATCCAGATCACGCCGGCTCCGAAGACCGTCACGGAGGAGCGCAGGCTGTTGACGATGGCCTGTCGCCAGTCCCGGTAGGATCGAATGGGTTCATGGAAATGATCGTGCGGCTTTGGATTTCTGCTGGCTTCGAACTGACGAAGGGCCATACGCAGAGCGTCGATCAGTTCCACGAGGGCCTGTTGCAACATGCCGTGGCGTAACATGGTCGCGCGATCATCTGCTCCCGGAAGATTCGTTCCAAAATACTGGACAACGCGGCGGCGGCACTCCCGGCGGAGGGTTCGCAGGTCATCCAGGATCGCTTCCATGGGATCGGCTCTTTCAAGCCTGTCTGGAAGGGTCAGAAACATCTCCCGGATGCGCTCTGCCTGTTTAAGAAAAGCATCATCCTGACTAAGGGGCAGGCGCATGAGTGTGGCCAGATCGAGCGCTCTGGCCAGCAGGACGGCAATGTCCGCCAGTGCAGCCCGGGTGTGATCGCCTGCGTGATCCTGACGGCCCAGCTCGACTTCCGCAAACTCGACCTGATCTCCGAGGGTTGTGATACGGGTGAAGACCGGCTGCATGGTTTCCAGCGCATCCACCTTGCCGATAAGAATATCGGCGATTGTGAGCAGGGCTGGTTTGAGTGTGTCCCTGAAGGTGCTGGAGAGTTGCTGGCGGGTCCGCTTTGTCAGGCCGAGCTGGAAAAGCCCGGAGACAGAAGCCTCAAGAACAATGCCCAGCACGATATAGGTCGCGCGGGACATGGCGATTTCGAAAATGTGGTGAGGGTCGGCGATTCCATCCAGCGAAACGATGGCGTAGGTGAAGCCGGTCGCGCGCATGCCGTGGATGCGGTAATTGGTCATGGAGGCGGGGCCAGGCATGAAGGTCCCGATCAGGCAGAACAGGCCGATTCCCGCTGCCAGAAGCAGAATGAACATCAGTGGCGCCTGTGGGCAGGCCGCAACGAGGGCCACCCCCGAGATCACGCCCAGAACCATGCCGAACAGATGCCACTTTGCCTTGGCCAGACTGCGTCCGCGCGTGCCTTGTGCCACCATCCAGACGGTCAGAGCGGCCCATTGGGGGCTGCCGAGTTCCATCTTCAGGGCGATTCCCAGTGCCAGCAGGGATGTCAGGGTTGTTCTGAGGGCGTATCCGGCCATGACCGGATCGGGAGCGTAGAGCCAGCGCAGCTTGCGCAGAAGAAGCGCCGGGCTGGCGGATATCACCGGTTTTGCCAGCGGGCAAAAGGATGTCGGGTGTTTTCCATGATGTCTTCCCCCAGAGCAATACAGACCGGCAGGTGCCATCTCGAAACGGCGGCAGCGGCTCTGGAAAGTCCTGTCGGAGACGTGAAGGCGTTAGACACATAATGCAAAAAAAGACATTTCACCATGTCAGGCCTTGCAAAAATGCGTCAGGTAAGCGATTTCGTGCAGCAACCGCGCGCCTGTAGCTCAATTGGTTAGAGCCGGCCGCTCATAACGGCTTGGTTGGGGGTTCGAGTCCCTCCGGGCGCACGGTGTTTTATTCTGTCTGGCGTGCCCTCTGTTGCCGCCCATTCCACGTTCCACCCCGATCAGGAGACCTCGCATGGCCGCCTACCAGTATGTCTATGTCATGAAGGATCTTACAAAGGCCTATCCGGGTGGACGTGAGGTCTTCAAGGGCATCACGCTCTCCTTCCTGCCGGGTGTGAAGATCGGTGTTCTCGGCGTCAACGGTGCCGGTAAGTCCACGCTGCTCAAGGTGATGGCCGGGATCGACAAGGAATTCGGTGGTGAGGCCTGGGCCGCTGAGGGCGTCAAGATCGGTTATCTTGAGCAGGAACCGAAGCTCGACGAGAAGCTGACGGTCGGTGAAAACGTCGCTCTGGGTTTTGGCAAGCTCAAGCATGCCATTGATCGCTTCAACGAGATTTCGATGCTCTTCGCAGAGCCGATGTCCGACGAAGAAATGACAAACCTGCTGGCCGAACAGGCCGAGCTTCAGGAAATCATCGACGCAGGCGACGGCTGGGAGCTGGACCGCAAGCTGGAAATCGCTCTGGATGCGCTGCGTTGCCCGCCTGCAGACAGCCCGGTTGACAAGCTGTCCGGTGGTGAGAAGCGCCGTGTGGCTCTGTGCCGCCTGCTGCTGGAAAAGCCTGACATCCTGCTGCTCGATGAGCCGACCAACCATCTTGATGCTGAGAGCGTCAGCTGGCTCGAAAAGACGCTGCGTGATTATCAGGGCACCGTCATGGTCATCACCCATGACCGTTACTTCCTGGATAACGTCACGAACTGGATTCTCGAACTCGAGCGTGGCCGTGGCTATCCGTTCGAAGGCAACTACTCGTCCTGGCTGGAACAGAAGCGCAAGCGTCTGGCCCAGGAAGAGAAGGAAGAGAGCTCCCGCCAGCGTGCACTTGCTGCCGAGCAGGAGTGGATCAACAGCTCTCCGAAGGCCCGTCAGGCCAAGAGCCAGGCTCGTATCACCAAGTACGAAGAGATGCTGGCTGCCAACTCTGAAAAGGTTGGTGGTACAGCGGATATCGTTATCACGCCGGGTCCACGCCTTGGCGGTACGGTGATCGAGGCCGAGAACCTCTCCAAGGGCTTTGGCGATCGTCTGCTGATTGATGGTCTGAACTTCAAGCTGCCGCCGGGTGGCATCGTGGGTGTGATCGGTCCGAACGGTGCGGGTAAGTCCACGCTGTTCAAGATGATCACGGGTCAGGACAAGCCGGATGGTGGCTCACTGAAGATCGGTGAGACCGTGAAGCTTGGTTATGTTGACCAGTCCCGCGATACGCTGGATGCCAACAAGACCGTCTGGGAAGAAATTTCCGGGGGTACGGACGTTATTCAGCTTGGCAAGCGGACGGTTCCGTCCCGTGCCTATGTGGGAGCGTTCAACTTTAAGGGGTCTGACCAGCAGAAGCGCGTCGGCATCCTGTCGGGTGGTGAGCGCAACCGCGTTCATCTTGCCAAGATGCTCAAGGAAGACAGCAATGTTCTGCTGCTCGATGAGCCGACCAACGATCTTGACGTTGATACGCTGCGTGCTCTCGAAGATGCTCTGGCAGACTTCGCTGGCTGCGCCGTGGTCATCTCCCATGATCGCTGGTTCCTTGACCGTCTGGCCACGCATATCCTTGCCTTTGAAGGTGACAGCCACGTTGAGTGGTTCGAGGGTAACTTCCAGGACTACGAAGAAGACAAGCGCCGCCGTCTTGGACCGGATGCGACCGAGCCAAGCCGCATCAAGTATCGCCCTCTGGCCCGCTAAGACGGACCGTTCCTTTTGCTCGTCACCGGGGCAGGGTAGTCTGTCCCGGTTTCTGACGGTTTGAGGAGGCCCGTTTGCTAGGGCGCGAACTCCGTACTGCACGTCTGGTTCTCACTCCGGTCAACTGGCCGGATCTTGAGGATATGATTGTTCTCAAGGCTGATGCCGGTGCTTTCGGACAGATGCTTGGTGGCGTGCGAAGCCGCTTTGATACGGAACAGGAAATGGCTGAGGACGTTGCGTTCTGGGCCAGGCGCCGTATTGGTATTTTTGCCATCCGTGAGAATGGGCGCTTCGTTGGGATGACGGGTGTTCATGAACGCCCGGATGGTCGTGGCCTTGGGCTGAGATTTTCCATTTTTCCATGGGCTGCCGGACGTGGACTTGCGCGCGAAGCTGCTGCTGCTGCAATCCGGTATGTTCTGGATGAAGGAGAGCCACGTATTGTGGCTGTGGCCAAGGAAGACAATCTGGCCTCCCGTGTTGTGCTTGGCAGTATCGGCATGCGGCATGTTGATACGTTCGAACGCGATGGCAATACGATGTTTCTTTACGAAATAACGTCTGGCTAACACGGAGCAGGGAGACAGCATTTGTTTCCCGGCTCCGCAGGCACTACCGTCTCAAACAATACGACAGTATTCATTGAGGAATGTAGTGTGGCCGAATTTTTGAAAAATATGCGGAAAATAGCGTTTGTGTTGGCCGTTGCGGCGAGTGCGGGGACAGCGATGGCTCAAGCGGGTGCGGTCAAGCCTGCGGAGAGCGTTGTTGGGGGGATGCACATTATTGATCGTACGCTTGTGCTGCCCGTTGGTGGGACAGAAATTGTTGCACTCCCGCCTGATCTGCAAACCGCGACCCTGAGTTTGCCAGATGTTTTACACGTCAATCTCGTGTCCCAGAAAGTTGCGGAAATTCTGGCGCATCATGAAGGGCAGACCGATGTTCTTTTTACGGGAAAAGACACGATTTACCGTTTTCATGTGACTGTCGTGAAGCGTCCCGTTCGTTAACTGGGATTTAGGGTACGAGCATAAAAAAAGGCCTCCGAAACGGGAGGCCTTTTTTTGTGATGTCCTGTCCGCAGACGGTTTCATCAGTGGTGATTGTTGAGCTGATGCTCCAGTGCGGTGTTCAGAGCGCCGACATCACCGCCATGGCGGGAAAGGTAGGAGCTGTAGTCGCCACGCTGGTTCATGCGCAGGCTGGCGCCTTCACCATACATGTCCACAACCTTTGACGGGTTTCCGCCAATGATGAGCTGCATGTTGACTTCAGGCTGGCCTGGACGGTCGATAAGAGCATTGACGCGCTCACCATCCGGTGTCGGGGTGGAGCCTGTCACACGGAAGCTGACGCCCTGATAGTTGCCGATCTGGTCCGTGATGGTGTTGACCAGAACCTGATCGAAGAGCTGCAGGTATTTCTGCTGCTGGGCCGGTGTTGCCGTGCGCCAGTAGCGGCCGAGGCAGTATCGGGCGATGCCCTGAATATCGACGTTGGACTGAAGCAGCGGGAGAACTTCACGCTTTTTCTCAGCCAGTGGCTTGCTGGAATTGACGATGCTGACCAGCTGGCCACCGAAGGAATTCACGAAATCTGTTGCCGGGTTGGCGTGTGCGACACCGGCCCCGAACGTGAGGGTTGCAGCAAGTGCACCAAACAGGGCGCGGCGCGAAAGGGCTTTAAGCATGCGTTTGTCCTCAGTTGTACCAGTCTGGGGTGGTGGCGCGGTGATCGTTCTGCATGGCGTCAATCTGGCTCTGGCGGTTCTGCTGCCATGCACTGCGGACGTAAGAGTACGGATCAAGGCTGTCCTGCTCCAGATGATCGATCTGATCCACACTGTTGGCAAAGCCATCAACCGTGCCCAGAATATTATAAGCCCAGTTGAATGTCAGCAGCCCGTACCCTCTTGGCACATAGTTGATCGGGGTTAGAGCCTGACCGATCGCGTAACCTGCGCCATCGCGGAAGTTGCTGGGGCCTACGAACGGAATGAAAAGATATGGCCCGCTCGGCACGCCCCATGTTCCCATGGTCATGCCTGGATCCGTTTCATGCTGTTTGTATCCCACCAGACTGGCAACATCGAAGAACCCGGCCACACCTGCACTCATGTTGATCGTAAAGCGCATGAACGAGTCGCCTGCGCGCCGTGGCTTTCCAGCCCCGACATCGGAGAAGAACACGGCAGGCTCGCGCCAGGTTTCATTGATATTGGAAATGCTGTGACGCACCGGCTTCGGCACGGCCCAGACCCAGGCCTTGGCCACAGGGCGCAGTGCGACGTGGTAGGCCCACATCTGGACGTTATACATCTTCCGGTTCAACGGTTCGTAGGGATCGTTGGCAGCCTTGTAGTCGGCAAGGTCGTCCGGATCTTTCGGCGGCGGATTGCGCAGGGAGCCACAGGCCCCCAGCGTCAGCAGTGCCAACACGCCTGCGATGGCTCTGCTACGACGCGAGCGCGTCGCCTTCTTACCGATTCTGTCCTGCCGAGAGTCCATAACCATTCCTCAAAAACCCCACTCCGCGGGCGTGCTCACAAAGACTTCATCTGAAAACGGAAATTTTCCAAATCCGTTCCCATTCAATTATCATGCCGCTAGCAGAGCCATGAGCCGTCCGTCGCGGAAAACTGCGGAAGGCGGTAGTCATAGCCTATACTGGGCTAGCCCGCACCCCTCTATGTCTCCAAATTATGACACAGGGAACGAACGTGATCCTTTAACGATCCAGAAGTCTGAAGGACACTCCGGGCACTTTGACGATTGAAATATTTTGAGAGCAGTGTGGCGCCAACTCAACACCACGGAGTTTTTCGGTGTCTATTTCCACTTCTCTCAAAGCCCCTCTTTTCGCCACTGCTGCTCTTGTTGGACTGTCCTTCGGTGTGGCGCAGGCTCACCCGGCTGTCAGTTCACAGCCCTGGGGCACAACTGCGGACGGCAAGGCCGTTCGTATTGTGACGCTGAAGAACGATCATAACGTCACCGTTCGTGTCATTACCTATGGTGGCATCATCCAGTCCGTTGAGACGCCGGATCGCAACGGGCATGTTCAGGATGTTGTTCTCGGGTTTGGTGACCTGAAGGGCTACACGGTCGATAGTGCCAAGGGTGGCCTGTTCTTTGGGGCCATGATCGGCCGTTACGCCAACCGTCTGGCAGGTGGCAGCTTCCCGGTTGAGGGCAAGATCTATCATACGGATATCACCGCCGGCCCGAATGCCCTGCACGGTGGCAAGAAGGGTTTCGACAAGAATGTCTGGACGCTTGAAAAGACCGGGACCAACGGCTCTGGCGCGTATGTGACCCTCAAGCTGGTCAGCCCCAACGGCGATCAGGGCTTTCCTGGCGCTCTGACGACGCACATTACCTACACTCTGGGCGATGACGATGCGCTGGCTCTGCATTATGTCGCCACAACTGATGCGCCGACAGTTCTGAACCTGACGAACCACAGCTACTGGAATCTGAATGGCGAAGGTTCGGGCAGCATCGAGCCGGAAATTCTTCAGCTGAATGCGGACAGCTTCACGCCGACGGACAGCACATCCCTCCCGACCGGGCAGATCGTTCCCGTGGCAGGAACACCGCTGGACTTCAGCAAGCCTACCGCCATTGGGGACCGTCTGCGCAGCAACGATCAGCAGATGATGTATGCCCGCGGCTATGACATGAACTGGGTTGTTAACGGCGCTTACGGTCAGGCTCCGCGTCTTGCGGGCAAGGTTTACGATCCCCGCTCTGGCCGCAGCATGGAAATCCTGACGAACCAGCCAGGTCTTCAGGTCTACACGTCCAACTCGCTGGATGGTGGATATGCTGGCATTTCCGGCCGGGCTTATCGTCAGACCGATGCGGTTGCGTTCGAGGCTGAGCACTATCCCGACAGCCCGAACCATCCGTCTTTCCCGACGACAGAGCTGAAGCCGGGCCAGACCTTCGATTACACGACGATCTTCAAGTTCTCGAACAAGTAAGATTTTCGGCAACACGAACAAAAAAGGGGGCGATCCGCAAGGACCGCCCCCTTTCTGTTGATCCGGAGGATCAGAAGTTCACGCCTGCCTGAAGGAAGACGTAACGGCCCATATAGAGGCTGCCGTAAAGCGCGGCTGCACTGTTGTCGGTGCTGCTGGCAACAAAAGGGGGCTTCTTGTCGAAGAGGTTGTTTACCCCGCCCTGGAAGTTCCAGGTTTTCCAGCGATACGTGACCGTCACGTCATGGGAGAAAATGCCCGGTGTTTTCGTGCGGCCGTAACCGTTGGCGCGTGTCAGATCGGTCGTGCCATCGTTCCAGACCATGCCGCCGGTATAGTTCATCATATAGGTGATACCGACAGGGCCGTGCTGCCAGCCGATTGTGGCATAATCACGTACGCGCGGGTTTCCGGTGCCGCTCTGGTAGAACATCCGACCGGCATAGTTGTACCACTGGCCACCCACTTCGTTCTGTTGCAGGTAGCTGACCAACTGCTGGAAGTTGTTGGACAGGGTCAGAACGTCACGAGTTGTGACGCGGATGCGGTAGTCCAGATCAAAGTCGATACCGCTCGTTTTCAGACCGCCGATATTGGCATAGGTCGACGTGACGGAGTTGATCTGACCTGTGCTGGCAACGCGTGTGATCGCACTGCAATAGTTGGTGTTCGCACCGGTGTAGCACTGATCCATGATGTACTGGCTGCTCAGGTACGAGATCATGTTCTTGAGCGTGTAGTGCCAGTATTCCACGGAAGCGGACAGGCCCGGAATCCAGCGTGGCGTGATGACGGTGCCGATTGTGTAGGTGCGACCCGTTTCCGGTTTCAGCTTGGAGTTGCCGCCGTAAAGCGTCGGCGTCTGGCCGGAATAGGCTGACGTGAAGGATGATGAATTGATGCCCTGCTTGGCGCAGGTTGCAGCAACCGTTGCAGATTTGGCGCCATAGGAGGCTGCCTGTACGGAATCACAGGGGTCTGTTGCGGATGCGTAGCCGAGAGACTGACCGCCATACAGTTCATAAACGTTCGGCTGACGATAAGATGTTCCGAGTGTTGCACGGAAGCGGATGTCCTGGATCGGTGCCCAGTTGATGGAGACTTTCCAGTTCTTTGCGCTGCCGAACGTGTTGTAGGCCGAGTAGCGACCCTGTGCGTCAACGGTCAGATCCTTGGCGAGGAATGCATTGTGCAGCAGCGTTGCCTTGCCTTCGAGGTAGCCTTCCGTAACGTTGAAGCCGCCGCCGGTGTAGGACGCGGAGTTCGTCAGCGTCTGGCCGGATTCAACGAGGGCATCCGGGTGGTAGGCAAGCTGTTCACCGCGATGTTCCATACCCAGGGCGATACCAAGATCACCCCCATGGTTCCACGGCATGTGAGCGACATGGTTGTTGTTGATGCGCAGGTTCAGGTCACGCAACTGGTAATAGTAATGGTCATGTGCGGTGTAATTGGAATAGGCAGCCGCAGCGGAGGAGAGCTTCGTGAACGGGCTAGAAAGGACACAGCCTGCGGAAGCATTGCAGACGGACGGGTTATAGACCAGTGCGCTGTCCGCATTGCCGGGTTCGACCTGTTCCAGACCATAGGTCTGAAGCAGTTTAGCATAATTACCAACACCGGACGTCTGGGACATAACCTGGTTCCAGCCGTAAGTGTAGGACAGGTCGTAGTTCCAGCCATGGGTGATTGCACCCTTGACGCCTGCGATGCCGGTATAGGTATCAGATGCCGTTTCGCTGCGACGGTTTCCCCACTCAGACATGCGCTTATACATGACTGCGTCTTCGCCCGTTGGGTTTCCGGGATAATCAGCGGGGATATAAAGCGTCGTTGGGAGCGTGGACGGATAGATGCTGCCGGAAACCGGCATCGGGGCCATCGTTGTTGACGAGTTGCGATGGCTGTAATTGAAATTCAGATAAGGGGTAAAATGCTCGTTGATGTCGTAATGGGCATCGAAACCGAGCGTCGCATTTGTCAGGGAGTTCGTCAGATTCTGGTCATTGCCGTAGTTGTAACGATCAGATTTGGTGAAGTTGCGGACGCCGCCTGTTCCTGTTGCGATATAATCTCCGCTATCCGTGATGAAACGTCCTGCGGTTGGAATGCTTGAACCATAGGTGACGCTGGAAGCACTGGCTGGGTCATTGGCCTGTACCGGATTGGCCCAGGAGCGGCTGCTCTGCTTGATCCCGCTTTGCGTCATGTACGAACCGGTAACGGTTACGTTGCCTCTGCCATGATCGAAGTTCCAGCCCTTGTAGCCGGAGATCATACCTGTCTGGCCGTCACCAACATCTGTGATGCCACCACGAACCGTGATGTTGCCATCGCTCAGGTTGTGCTTGAGCTTGATGTTGATAACGCCCGAAACGGCATCGGCACCATAAAGCTCGGAGCCACCATCCTTGAGGATTTCAACGCTGGCGATCTGATGAACATTGATCGTGTTCATGTCGAAGCAGCTGTTGTTACCGTTGATGGCGGCGCGCTTGCCATCAACGAGAACCAGAACGCGGTTCTGACCAAGGTTACGGATGTCGGTGCAGGAGGCGCCGCCCGTTCCGTTGGTCTGGCTGTTCGTTGTTCCGGACGATCCGATGGAGGGCAGACGTTGCAGATAATCGCCAAGTGTCGTGGCGCCTGTCTGTTCGATCTGCTTGCTCGTAACGATCTGGACCGGATTAGCGTTCTGGTTGTTGGACGTGCTCAGGGCCGACCCTGTTACAACGACGCTTTCAGAGCGGCCCGCATCAATAGAAGCAACCGCACGACGACGATTAACCTGAGCGCTCAAAGTTGGTGTTGCGGGGGTGGAAGCAACGGATGCCGTCGTACCAACGGGAGCCTGTGTTGCTGCTGTTGTTTTAGCAGCCGTTTTGGCGTGTGAGGATGTGCGATGAGAGGACGCACGGTGATGCGTGCTCGTGGCGGTCTGTGCGTTCGCGGATGCGGTCGCGTCCAGTCCCATGCTGAGAACGGAAGCGCACAGAAGCAGCTCCCTGCGTCGATGAAGAATCATGTGGGCTCACAGTCAGACTATATTTCTGAGATCCCCCAAGTAATGTTTTTGTCCCAGAACTTTGTCTATCCGGAAATATCTGGAACAGATGCCCTTTAATCACGCTGTTGCATAAATATCATCAAACTAAAACAAAACTATACTTTCTGTTTCTTGGTAATTAAAAACGTTAATCATAGAAACAATCTTGTTTCATACAGAAACAATATCGACGTGCAGGCAGGAGTCCAGCCTGCTGCCTGTGTCAGGAGGCTGGATGGACAGGGTTTGCGGAGACGGCAGTTTTCAGTGTTACGAGAATGCGCGCGGGGTTTCCGACAGCTGTGGCATTGGCGGGAATATCTTCCAGAACCACTGAAGCGGCTCCGACGCGCGCGTTCTCGCCAATGATGAGCCGGCCCAGAACTTTGGCGCCCGAACCAATCATGGCTCCTCGGCGGACAATCGGGTGCCGGTTTCCACTCAGTTTTCCGGTCCCGCCAAGGGTGACACCCTGAAACAGGGAGACGTCATCTTCGATGATGCAGGTTTCACCGATGACAATGCCTGTTCCATGATCGATGCTCAGACGGCGCCCCAGTTGAGCGGCGGGATGAATGTCGATTGAGAACAGTTCATTGATTCGGCTCTGGACATGATAGGCCAGATGTCGGCGGTTCTGCTGCCAGAGATAATGTGCGATCCGATGAGCCTGGAGAGCCTGCCACCCCTTGAAGAATAGGAATGGTGTGACGAGGTCCGGGCAGGCAGGGTCCCGGTCCCGGATGGCCAGAATGTCTTCGGCAGCCGCTTCCGCGATTTCGGGAACTTCCTGGAGGATGGAGGCAACAAGGCGTGTGAGGGCCGTGGCTGAAATTGAGCGGTCTGCCAGTTTTGTCCCAAGAAGGGAGGCCAATGCTGAACTGAAATCAGCATGATCCCCGATATTGGTCGCAAAAACATCCTGGATCAGCGGGTCATGGCAACTGCAAGCCTGAGACTGCATGTCGCGCCAGAGCTGTAGAAGGTCAAGGGTGCTGCTCATACGCCCATCGCCCGACGGACAAAGGCCTGTCTCAGACGAGGAAAACGATGGACACCTGCAATGCCCAGATCGCGCACGCGCCGCAGGATTGGATTGTCGTTTCCGAACAGGCGCTCAAGAATGTCGGTCGCAGCCAGCATGGCCATATTGCCAGGGCGTGTCCGGCGCTGATAGCGCGTCAGAAGGTCGTGACTGCCCGGATCAGCACGATGGCTGTGAGCTTCGATTAACAGATCGGCAAGGGCAATAACGTCCCGGAATCCGATGTTCAGGCCCTGACCGGCAATCGGGTGAATACCGTGTGCAGCATCTCCAACGAGGGCCAGACGCGGCGCGATATAGGTCTGGGCGTATTGTGCGGAGAGGGGGTAGATCCAGCGGCGTCCGATAGGGGTAATCGCGCCAAGGTCCTCGTCGCCCATGCGAGCCTTGATTTCCCGTGCAAAGACGTCATGCGGGAGGCTATGGAAACGCTGTGCACGGCCTTCGCCTTCTGCCCAGACGATAGCGGAGCGGTGTGGGTGTTCCGGTGTGCCGGGCATGGGCAGGCGGGCGAACGGGCCTTCTGGCAGAAAGTGTTCCAGAGCCACGCCGTCATGCGGCTTTTCGTGCGCGATCGTCGCGACGATTCCGTACTGATGATAGGGAATTTTCGTCAGGCCAATGCGGGCCTGTTCGCGCAGGGGTGAACGGCGACCTTCTGCGGCGATGGCAAGTTTCGCCGTAACGGTGGAGCCAGAGGCTAGACGGATGGAGACGTGATCCGGATGGAAGGTGAATGTGCCGGTATCGGGCGCACGCACATCCAGCGTTTCATACTGTCCCAGCGTCTGATTGATGGCGACACGCAGATCACGGGCTTCGACCATCCAGCCGAAATTCATGCCTTCTGGCGCATCTTCCACGCCGAAATGCAGGAAGAGCGGAGAGGCGGCTTCATGAGGGCGGCCATCAGACACGCGGATTTCACGGATAGGCTGGGAGACGCCGGGCAGATTGTCCCAGATGCCAGCCGCTTCAAGCATCTGACGTGAGCCTTCCGCGATGGCGTAGGCGCGACCGTCCAGCGAAGGGTCTTCCATGCCAGGGAGAGGGGCACGGTCAATCAGCAGAACACTTACGCCCTCTGCGGCCAGACGGCATGCGAGCGTCGCTCCAACCGGTCCGGCTCCGTTAATGCACAGGTCGTAATGTGTCTTTTTCATTGTGCTCATCTCCCTGCCCCCTGTCCTACTCCTGTGAGGTTGGGAGCGGAAGAGGGAAGGGAGTGCTTGCGGAGATCAGAGATCGAAGCGTGCGTTCAGGAAAACAGCTCTTGGCGTGCCGACAAAGAAGTAATCGGATGCCAGAAAGCCCCAGTAATGAAGGTTCGTGGCGTTATCGAGTTCAGCACGCAGGGTCACTTTGTGGCGCCCGATGTTGGTGCGATAGCTGGCTCGCAGGTTGAGCAGAGTATAGCTTGGGACGTGGTAGGTATTGGAGCTATCGCCCCACATGGAGGCGGTATAGTGAACTTCCGCCGTGGCTGAGAGACCCGGTACGCCGGGGATACGGTCTGTCAGCTGGAACACGTTCTGGAACAGCGGAATGCCCTCGATCTTGTTCCCTTTGATGGTCGCATCCGCCTTGCTGTATTTCCCGCCTTCAGCGCCAAGACTGTCCGTGAGAGTAATGCCAAACGGCAGATCCACATGGCCGCTGAGTTCTGCGCCCTGATATGTGACGGTACCATTCGAGACGTATACGTTGTCAGCGTTTGCGTATTGCGCGCCCCGTGTGATGCGATAGAGCGCGCCTGTCAGGTCCCAAGTGGCACGGGCCACTTTTGCACCGACTTCCACCTGATCTGAACGGATTGGCGGAAGAGTTTCACGTGCGTTTTTATAGGTATCGCCGACGGTTCCACCGTTTTCCAGTGCCTGAACGTAGCTGGCGTAAATGGTGGTGTCTTTCCACGGATGGAACATCAGCGCGGCTGTCGGGGTGAGAGGGGTGGTGCGCAGGGCGGTTTTTGCGCCTGAAGCCTTCCAGGTCAGTTGGTGGAAATCCGTGAAGCGAATGCCCGCCAGCAACGACCAGTGTTTGTCAAAGGTCAGAGTGTCGCTTCCGAAAAGACCAACCTGATCGGAGCGGTAATTGTTGTAAGTCGCTGTGTTCCAGCTTCCGCTGTAGGAACGGCTGATGACGGGCGCGTAGAGGTTTTGTCCTCCGATATCAACGTAGTCGGAATCATAGGGCAGATATTTGCTCAAGCCCTGCCATGCGGCGCCCATGGTAAAGTCATGTCGGATAAAGCCCGTTCTAAACTTCCCTTCCAGAATGGCCTGTACCTGATCGTACTGCGCCCAGCTTCCGGGATTGGTGCTCATGTAGGTGTTGTAGTCGCCGGCCTGGTTTTGCAGAGACATCCACTCCCCGCGATAGCGGCGGTAATCCATGCTGTGGCTGTAATCGATGCGTGCGGTCCAGTTTTTCGTGATGTCCCAGTGTAGTCCCGTGGAAACGAACAGTGTGTGGGATGTGAACATACTGGCAGGAGAGGCGGTCAGATTTTTGTGGCCGCTGATGGCATTGGGCAGGCGGTTGCTGCCATAGGCAGACGGGTCATCAATAAAGAAGTCCTGTACGCCGCCTCGGACTTGGCGGTCCTGATAAATGGCATCGGCAGTCCACAGAAGGTTAGGAGCCAGGCGTACATCCGTGGACAGGGATCCTGAGAACCGGGTGACGTGAGAGCCGCTGTAGGTTTCGCCGTTTTCATGCGTGAGGTTGAGGCGGTATCCGACGATGTCGTTCCGGAAGAGGCGACCTCCTGTGTCAATGTGCTGGCTGCCTACAGCGCCTGAACTATAGCCTGCGTCAAAGGAAAACGTGCGGGTGTCAGTTGGCTTCTTGGTTTGGAAGTCGATGATGCCGCCTGGTGCATTGAAACCATACATGAAACCGGAAGCCCCCTTGAGAAGCTGTACTGCCTCGAAGGATTCAAGCGGTAGCTCCACGGTCGTCATGAAGAAGGGCGTGCCGTTGATCTTGTAGCCGTTATAGTCGTCAAGCGGTACGCCGCGGACCGTGACGGAATAGGCATTGAACGAATACGTGTCGCCGTTTGAAATGACGGATGCGTCCTGCGAAAAGACGCGGGCGAGGGATTTGACTTGCCGTTCCTGAAGCTCTGCTGCGGTAACGGTTCTGATTGAAAACGGTGTATCCAGAACGCGCTTGGTCCCCAGTGCACCCCCATTCACGGTGTGGGTATGGCCGCGCACCGTGAGGTTTTCATCCCCTCCGTCTTTCACGGATCCGGAAGATGTATGGCGCGATTTCTGCGTGTGGTGGCGGGAGGTGTTAAGGGACTTGTTGTTCGTCTTGGAGGGTTCATCCTGTGTCGCGGCCCACGCTGTGGCGGAGGTGCCGGACATAAGAAGGGCGAATGACAGCACGGAGGACAAAACAGGAGAGTTGATCGCCATAAAACTTCTCTGGATCGTAAATTTTAGAAATTACGCAAATCTTACGTCAATAAAATAAAACATCAACATGGATCGGTGTTTAAATATTGTTGCGACATAAAACTAAAAACTTCTTATAAATTCAGGATTTTTGCCAAATCTGCCTTTCTTTATGTTTGGATTTCAAGCCGCTTTGAAAAGGGTGTGTACGGTGTCTCTTTTTGGCAACAAGGATCGTGGAAGGGAAAATAGTCACAAAATAATATAGTGAAAATGAGTGGCGTCCTATTTCGGGAACGCTTCCGGGCCCACGAGGTTATAGCCGAATGTTCTTCGGCGGATTTGCTGCGGAACACCCGGAAATAGCGTTTCATTCGTTCAGGATACCGTCCCTGCGTGCCCTGAGGGGGAACGGCTCATGACTGCCTAGGGAGAATCATGTTCAGACAGAATTACGTGGATTCGATGTCCACTCTCCGTCACCAGTTTGACTGGCTGCCTGACCCGCTTGGTTCCATTCTGCTGCTCTGCGCGGCCGCACTGATTGCGCTTCTGCTAAGTCGCCTCATTACCGGCGCATTGCCACGACTGCCGGGGCTGCGGAAAATCCAGTTCATTCATGCCATCATCAACAGGTTGCGGCTGAATATCAGTTATTTTCTGATGATCATTGCAGCGAGTGCGGCTTTACCAGCCACGGAAGGTTTTTCTCCCAAGACAGAAACTTTTCTGGCGCATACGTTGGCCTGCCTGTTTATCATGAATCTGGGGTTCGGGATTATCCGGGCTTTCAGGCTGGTGACGGATCAGTATCTCAACCGTATCAGCGCAAAAGAGAATGTGGATGACATTACGGTACGGTCTCATCAGACGCAGATCCGTGTTCTTCGGCGTCTGATTGAAATTACTTTTGGGGTGTTGACCGTCGCTACCTCTTTGATGGTGTTTCATTCCGTTCAGAAGTTTGGGGTGTCGCTTTTTGCTTCTGCTGGGGCGGCCTCGCTGATCGTTGGTCTGTCTGCGCGGCCTGCCCTGTCGAACCTGATTGCTGGCATTCAGATTGCCATGACGCAGCCGATCCGTATGGAGGATATGCTGATTCTGAATGGAGACTGGGCCTGGGTTGAGGAAATCAATGCGACTTATGTGGTGCTGAGAACATGGGATCGACGCCGCTACATTGTGCCGATTTCCTATTTTCTGGAGAACCCGTTCCAGAACTGGACACACAGTTCACAGTCTCTGATTGGCTCCATCTTTCTGTGGCTGGATTATCGGACGCCGATGGATAAGCTCCGGCAGATGTTCATGGAAGAAATCGAGCAGTGCCCAGACTGGGATAAGGATCGCTCTTCCATTGCATGTCAGATCGCAGACAGTAATGCGCAGGTCATTTCCATTCGTATGATTGCAGGGGCAGCAGACGCTGGGCGCATGTGGAATCTGTCCTGCGATATCCGCGAGCGCATGTTGCGGCGGATTCAGGTCGAACTGCCAGAATGTCTTCCGCGTGGCCGTACGGCTGTCGTTTCTGACTCTCCGTCTGACATGCCGTGGCCGGAAAGTCTCATGGCACCTCCAGTCAATCGACCCGGTGACACCAAATATCGCGGCCCGGATATGAAAATGCCTGTTGTTCCCTAAAATTTCATAATGTCACACAGGAGGATTTAATAATTACGTTTGTAAGCCTGTCGGTGTGACATTTGTGCACTAGAAACGCTGTGATATAGTTTCGGGAAAGAAATAACCGTAGACACATTTAAAAACGTTCCTAATCTGAACTGAACACCGGATCTGATTAGGACAGCCTGAATGCGCCTCAAGTCACTTCTTCTCGCTACCACCATCGTTACGATTTCGCATCCAGTACACCAGGCCTCTGCTGCCGTGCACAAGTCGACCAAGGCCACGACGCCTGCGAAGGGAACGGTCAAAACCACCGGGAAGAAAACAGCCGTTCGTCAGGCTGCTGTAACACCGCGTCGCTCTCATGCGGTTGATAGCAACAGCAACGAACAGATGATCGTGACGGGAACGCATGCTTTTAATCGCCGGGCACGGGATTCCACGAGCCCGATCAGTGTTCTTACAGCGGCAACGCTGCGCCGTTCCGGCCAGATGAACCTGGCGGACGCCATCGTTCGTACCGACCCATCCATTACAGTCAACGCCATGGGAAGTGATGCAGGCGCACTCACGTCCTCGATCCGGATGCGTGGTCTGAACCCGAATGAAGTTCTGGTTCTCGTGGATGGCAAGCGTCGTCATACGACGGCCAATATTTATGCTGATGCAGGTCCGCAGCAGGGGTCAACGCCGGTTGATCTGAACATGATCCCGGCTTCGGCAATCGATCATATCGAGATTTTGCGTGATGGCGCTGCTGCCATGTATGGCTCGGACGCAATCGCGGGTGTTGTGAACATCATCCTTAAGAAAACGCCGCACGGGCTGAACATGACGGCTCAGACGGGCGCGAATGCCTATAATGGTGATGGCTGGCAGTATCAGCTTGGCGCGGATGGCGGCTTCGGTTTTCTCGGGGACGGCTACGTTCACCTGAGCGGGCAGGTCTATCATACCGATCATATGGTTCCGAACACGACAGACGTGCGGACGGTGCCTGGGAACTCGGAATACAAGGGCTATACGGTTCCGCATAACTCCAACAAGATCCTGAGCACGCCGGAAGAAACCCGCGAGAATCTCAGCATTGAATTCGGCAAGACGCTGACGGAAGGCGTGAAGGGCTATGGCCTCATTACCTACGCCCATCGTCATTCCGAAGCTTACGAAAACTACCGTATGCCGTCTGTGGCGCCGACACTGTATCCCTATGGGTTCTCGCCGCTCGAAACCATTGAAGAGAACGATTACGCCGCCACGCTGGGTCTGAAGGGTGACAATTTTCTCGGGTTCTCCTGGGATCTGAGCTCCACGTATGGCGCGGATGAGGACGATATCGGGAACAAGAATACGGCCAACCCGAATCTGATTAAGGAGACGGGTACGTCTCCGACGACGGTTCGTGCTGAAACCTATCGTCTGTCGCAGTGGACGAACAATCTTGATTTCCGCCGTCAGTTGAAGATTGCGAACCTCGTTCCTGTGACTGTGGCTTTCGGTGGCGAGCATCGTCTTGAAACTTATCAGATCTGGCCCGGCGAAATCGCGTCTTACACACAGGGCGGAACGCAGGGATATGCGGGCCTGATGCCTGAAAACTCAGGTAAATGGAGCCGTGATGTCTGGGCGGCCTATCTGGATGGTGATTTCCATCCTTTGAAGCACTGGGATCTCGATTTTGCTGGCCGGTTTGAGCATTACACCGACGTTGGCAACACTGAGAACGGCAAGATTTCCACGCGCTATGACATCACGAAGCGTATTGCTGTCCGTGCTACGATCAGCAACGGTTTCCGCGCGCCGACCCTGCCGGAAGAAAACTTCAGTGCTTTGAATGTGTCTCCAACGGGTGCTTCTGGCCTTCTGTCGACTTCAGGTGCGGCAGGACGCGCACTGGGTGCACAGAAACTGAAGCCCGAGCGGTCTACAAGTGCAGAAGGCGGTATCATTCTTGAGCCGGTAGATGGCTGGCATATTTCTGCGGATGTCTACCAGATCAACATCCGTGACCGCATTTCCGGTGCAGGCTCCATTTACGGTGATACGGCGATCTCGGCGATCGCCATGACGGGTGCGACGCTGCCAACAGATATTACGTCCGCTGACGTGTCTGCCAACTACTTCGCCAATGTAGGCAGTACGCGAACGCAGGGTCTCGATATCCAGTCCGACTATCTGCTGCATATGCATCGGTATGGAAATCTTGATCTGACGATGGCGCTCAACCTGAACCGCACACGCGTCAGCCACATCAATACAAACTCACAGGGCAATCCATACCTGAACGAACAGAGTGTTGCGTATCTGACGTCCACCTCTCCGCGTAGCAAGATCATTCTGAACGCGTACTGGACCATTGGTCAGTGGGATGTGAACGTCCGCCAGACCCGTTACGGCGAGACGACCTCCATGCTGACGTATCAGGATCAGACGCCTGCAAGTCTCACCTGCAAGGGGCAGAGCCTTCAGTATTCCAATGTTTGCTGGGGGCAGTTCAAGAATACGCCGGTCTGGCTGACAGATCTTGAGGTTGGATACCGACTTAATCACACATGGCATTTTGCGGTTGGTGCCAACAATATTTTCAACCAGCGTCCTCGCCGTCTGAGTAAGTATCTCAACTATCTGGGTGCGAACATTTACGACACGGATTCTTCCGGCATCGGCATCGCTGGTGGCTATTACTACGGCCGTATCAACGCAACGTTCTGATTTTTCTTCAGACCCAGACGGAGCAGAAATGCCCGGAGGTGCCGGTTTCCCGGTGTCTCTGGGCTGTTTCGTATATTGTTGTTGAACTGGTACAATCTGGGCCATACTGCCCGTCAGTCTGCTGATACCCAACGAGGATATGCCGTTCGTGAAGCTCGTCACCGCCATTATCAAACCCTTCAAGCTTGACGATGTCCGGGAGGCGTTGACGCCGCTGGGCGTGCAAGGTTTGACCGTCACAGAAGTCAAAGGCTTTGGCCGTCAGAAAGGTCAGACGGAAATTTATCGTGGGGCCGAATACCACGTCAGTTTCCTGCCGAAGCTCAAGATCGAAATCGCAGTATCGGATTCTGTCGTGGAAGACGTCATTGAGGCGATCATGACGGCTGCTCGCACAGGGAAGATCGGTGATGGCAAGATCATGGTCTCCAACCTGGATCAGCTTATCCGTATCCGCACGGGAGAGACCGGGGAGGGCGCTCTGTGATGAAGAGCTCCTGTCTTTCACTCATGGCAGCGGCGGCTCTGCTGCCTGCTTCTGCCATGGCTGCGGATGCTCCGGCTGCCATTGATACGGGTGACACGTCCTGGATGCTGGTTAGTACGGCGCTTGTGCTGATGATGACCGTTCCGGGGCTGGCGTTGTTCTATGGCGGTATGGTGCGCAAGAAGAACGTTCTTGCCACGCTGATCCAGTCTTTCGCCATCTGCTGCATTGCCAGCCTCGTCTGGATGGTGGCGGGTTACAGTCTTGCTTTCTCGAATGGTACGCCATGGATTGGTGATCTGTCCCGGGCCCTCCTGAACGGTGTGGCTGCGAACTTCCATAATGGTGTAGATTCTGCGTTTACATTGGGCGCTGGGACTGCGGCCGCTGTGCCGATGACGATTCCTGAGAGCGTCTACATGATGTTCCAGATGACGTTTGCCGTCATCACGCCAGCGCTGATTACAGGCGCTTACGCGGAACGCATGAAGTTCTCGTCCATGTGTGTTTTCACCATTCTCTGGCTGCTTGTGGTTTACGCCCCTGTGGCTCACTGGGTCTGGAGCCCAACCGGCTGGGTTGCTGGTCTGGGGGCCGTGGATTTTGCTGGCGGTACAGTCGTTCACATCAACTCCGGTGTGGCGGGCCTAGTCTGTGCGTATGTTCTGGGCAAGCGGCGTGGCGTTGGTACGGATGACATGTCTCCGTTCAATCTGACCTACGCCATTATTGGTGCCTCTCTGCTTTGGGTTGGCTGGTTTGGCTTCAATGCCGGGTCTGCTTTGGGGGCTAATGGCCGTGCGGGCATGGCCATGCTGACGACGCAGCTTGCCGCGGCTGCAGGTGGCGTGGCGTGGATGGTCGTGGAATGGGCACGTACCGGAAAGCCAACAGCTCTGGGTATCATTTCCGGTGTTGTGGCTGGTCTGGTCGCGATTACGCCGGCTGCTGGGTTCGTTCTTCCGGGTGGTGCCGTTGTGATCGGTCTGATCGCGGGTGCGGTCTGCTTCTGGAGTGCGACATGGCTCAAACACGCGCTGGGCTATGATGACAGCCTTGATGCCTTTGGCGTGCATGGAACCGGTGGCATTATTGGTGCTTTGTTGACGGGTTTGCTCGCTTACGGTCCGCTCTCTGCGACGGATGCCAACCCGACGGGAACGGTTGGAGGTCTGTCGCAACTTCTGGCGCAGGCCGAAGCGGTCTGCGTGACGATTGTCTGGTGTGTTATCATGACGTTCGTGATTCTGAAGATTCTGGATCGCGTCATGGGGCTGCGCGTTTCTGCAGAAGAGGAACTTGAAGGCCTCGACATGACCATGCATGGTGAGCGTATCAACTGAGCGTAGTCACTGGCGTTTCCGGGCCGGGAGGCTACGACCTTCCGGTTGACAGACAAGGATGTTTTTTCATGGTTTCCAACCGTTTGCTGTCCCGCCTAACCCTCGCCACCGTTCTGGCGGCCGGGCTCGCTACTGTTCCTGCTCACGCGATGACGGCCAAGGAATGTCACGCTGCTTTCCAGGCCGCCAAGAAGGGCGGTACGCTGAATGGCCAAAGCTACAAGGCTTTCAAGGCTGCAAGCTGTGGTACGGAAACACCGGATGCAACGCCTGAGGCTGCCGCTCCGGCTTCTGCGGCCACGGCTCCCACGACGACGGTGCCTGTTACGACAGGCAAGGCGAACCCGCCTGACTCTTCTGTTGCGGGGACCAAGGCTCCGATTGAATCCAAGACTGTGCCGGTTACGTCTGGGAATGTGGTGTTCCCAGCGGCGGTATCTTCTCAGTTCTCCAGCCTGACACCTGGCAAGGCCCGCATGAAGACCTGTGTGGCGCAGTACAATGCCAACAAGGCAACGGGGAAGAACGGGAACCTTAAGTGGATCCAGAAGGGCGGCGGATACTGGTCCCAGTGCAATAGCCGTCTCAAGGGCGAATAAGTCTTCTGAGCTTTGATATGTTTGAAAGCCTTCGATCCTGATCTGGATTGGAGGCTTTTTTTATGAGGGTCGCTCTGTTTCGTTCAATATTCAGTCTGCTGTCGCAGGGTGATTATAACGGAGAAAGACATCAGCAAAAAAGACTAAGGGGACAGATGGTCCCTGAGCTGATGACGTATTGGAAATACTGAGTGTGTTGCCCGGAAGGCCACAGAATATGAAGAAACTGATTCTTGCTCTTCTTGTGTCCTCAGGGCTGTTCATTGAAACCGCGCAGGCTGAAAATTCTGTCGAGTGTGTGACTGCGCCGATTCTTTTGCCTCTTCTGGGAGGGCAAGGCGATGCGCCGCTGATTCCCGTGACCATCAATGGCAAACCGGCTGCAATGTATGTCAGTCCCGCATTTGATTATATTTACATTCGCAACTCTGGGGACGTCCGGTTTCCGCAGGCCGATGAAGATGCGAGGGTCATTATCAACGGGACCTATCAGGAACGGGCTTATCACTCCAAAATTTCTGAGCTTGTTCTGGACGGTGTAGCGCTCAAAGATGTGGATGCTGTTTTGCTGGAGCGGCCAACAGCACAAAGCGTGGATGGCAGGCCGATTGTTGGTGTATTGGGGCGGGCCGCGCTTTCCCGTCTTTCTGTTTTGATAGACATTCCCAAGCGGAAGTTTGCTTATCTTGAGTTCAGCCGCGACGCTGCCTGTAAGGGCGCAATAGACACTTTCCTTGGGGAAGAGAGCCGCTCTCTGTATCTGGAAGATGATTTTACAGTTCATGTACGGATTGGCGGTAGGAAAAGGCGTGTCAGCTTTAATCCTGACCTGACGTACACGACGTTTCCATCCGCCTGGATTTCCTCTCTGAAAGACAGTCTCTCAGGATTGGGTGAGCAGAAAAAATTCACGCATTATGACGGCTTCATGAGTGTGGGGCAGGTGGCGACGGTCAGGAATATGACAATGGGCGGTCTTTCCATTGAAGACGAGAAGGTTCTTTTTCAGGACGATGTTCGGATTGGCAGCCTGGGACTGCCGTTTTTCGAGAACAAGATTGTTCTCTGGAACCTGCGTGAAAACAGAATGTATTTTACGCTCTCAAATGACCAGCCGCCGCTGCCCAAAGGCAGGAATCTCCATTTTTTCTCAACGCATTCAGGCAACGTCTCCGTGCAGAACAAGCGCGGAGACGTGGAGTAAGTTAGTTCATAGGAAAGGGAGGTTGCCCGTTTGATGCGGTCACGCCCCCATCAACCGGCATGATGAGGCCCGTAATGTAGGCAGCATCATCGCTGGCAAGAAAGGTGATGGCTGCGGCCATGTCTTCCGGCTCGCCCAGACGTTGCAGAGGAATCCGGTCCTCAACACTTTTAACAAAAGCGGCGTCTTTCACAGCCTCTGCTGTCATGGCGGTCCGGGTTACGGATGGGCAAATGGCATTGATACGGACGCCATCTTTACCATGATCCATGGCGAGAACGCGGGTCAGGTTCACGACGCCGCCTTTGGCCACGTCATAATAGGCTGTATTCCAGTCGCCGCGCATACCGGAAACAGAAGCCGTATTGACGATATTGCCTTTGCTTTTGATGAGGAGTGGCAGGAAGGTCCGGCTGACATTCAGGGTGCCGGTCAATGTTGTGGCGCAGACCGTCTCCCAGGCGGACAGATCGCCATCCAGCACAGTCCCCATTGTTGTGACGCCAGCATTATTCACCAGAACGTCCAGCGTTCCGAAGTTTTGTTGTGTGAAGGTGAGAAGTGCTTCAACCTGTTTGGGTTGGGAAATATCAGTTAGGGAAGCCGTCGCTTTTGCCGGGTCAAGAGACGTCATGACATCATTCAGTTTGTCTTCGTCCCGATCAACCAGAAGAACATGTGCCCCTTCTTCCAGAAAGCGGAGAGCGGTTGCGTGCCCAATCCCGGATGCTGCCCCTGTTACAAGGACTTTCCGACCCGTGAAACGTGATAACCCGTGAAGTGCCATGAATGATGTCCTTTTGTTGCTAGGACATTAAGGTGTCAGTGAGAGCATGGTTGCCTGAAGAGGAGCCTAAGGATGAGCGATCTTGCGAAACTGAAGAATGTCGGTAAGGCAGCATTGGCTGATTTTGCTGTTCTCGGAGTAACATCGACAGCGCAACTGGCTGCGTGTGAAGCAGATGATCTTTATGTGAAACTGTGTGCGCTCACCGGGCAGAGGCATGATCCCTGCGTATATGACGTTTTTGCCGCGACCATCCATCAGGCTCGAACAGGAGAAGTTCTGGATTGGTGGGTCTTCACACCATCCCGTAAAGAACGGATGAAAGCAGGGAATTTTTGCAGAATCTAACGAATGAAAACCTGACCCGTGGAATAAGACAGCCAGATATCATGCTTGGCGAACCAGTCTGATCCCAGAAGCATATCTGCTTGATCGTGGACGGGGGCTACGGTCAGAACCGGGTTTTCCCAGACCGTACCTCCCATGGAAAAGCGTTTGAAGCGGTGCCAGTGATAGCGGCGTTCATGTAGATCCACTCCGGCTGTCGTTCCGCCGGGATCGAGAGCCAGAAGTTCGTCCGTTAGACCCAGCCGATAAGCGAAATCCGTACTGATAATATGTGAGCGTGCACCGCTATCCAGCAGGGCGGTGCCGTGGGCGCCATCCAGGGTGAACGTGACCATCATGCGGCCGTCCATGACGCGGGCAGGCACGGTGTTCCATTTGCCTTTCCATGATGGCGCAAGCTGGCAGTCTGAGGAACTGGGCAGGATTTTCCAGAAGATGAGCTGCTGATGTGGCACATCGAATTCCAGATCGTATCCGTCCAGAACGTCTGCTCCCAAAAGTCCCAGAATGGGTGGGCGGATCATGGGGGAGCCGGGGAGAGACCCTACGGGCATGGAGCCAGCTCCCAGTGCGAGTTTGCCAAGACGCAGATCGGCGATGCGGCTGTTCGGGACCAGTCGGGGAGCCCCATTTGGCCCCTGCATGACGGTATGGCGGTTCTGGTCCTGCGGTAGGCGAAGTGTCCTGATTCCTTCAGGCGTCATCAGGCTTCCCTGTGAGCCTGTATCCACGATCATGGAGGCTGCCTGGCCGTTGATCTGAACAGGAACACTCAGATAACCGCCATCATTACGAAGGGGGAGGACCGTGGCCTGGGTCATGCGACAGGTTCCGGCATTCGCATATCCGGTTACCGCCAGAAGGGATGTCAGAAAGCTCCCGATCAGTCGTTTCATTTCTGCTCCGCCCGTGGATGTGCCTTGCGCCAGACGTCCAGCAGGTGCTTTTCGTCCGCCAGCGTATAGGCCTGGGTGGTGGAAAGGCTGGCGTGACCCATGAGTTCCTGAATGGCACGCAAATCTGCGCCGCCTTCCATCAGATGGGTTGCAAAGGAGTGGCGCAGCGCATGGGGGGTAGCGGAATCCGGCAGACCTTCGCCTTTTCGCCATTCCCGCATGGCGCGTTGGGCGACGCCGGGGTTCAGGCGCCCCCCGCGCGTGCCGCAGAATAAGGGAGCATCGGGGGAGGGGGATGGATGGGCGGCTTTCCAGGTCTCCAATGTCTCGCGCACGGCGGGGAGAAGAGGAACGAGGCGTTCTTTCCCACCCTTACCGACAACCCGAAGCATATTTTCGCCCGCGTTTGAAAGATCCCGCACGTCCAGTGCGAGGGCTTCGCCAATGCGTAATCCGGTGCCGTAAAGCAGCGTGAAAAGGGCTTTGTCCCTGAGGGCAGCGGCGCTGGTGTAGGCGTCGTCGGAAATGCCTTCGGGAGCGGCGAGAGCCTGTTCCTGCCCAAGGGGGCGGGGAAGACGTTTTTTCAGGCGCGGTGTGGCCAGAAGTCCGGGAGCGGGATTTGATATATCGAACCGGACGGCCAGATATCGGTAAAACGACCGCAAGGCCGATACGCGACGGGCTCTGGATCGGGCGCGGGAGTCTGCGTTCGTGGCGCGGCGTGTAGGTTTTTCGCTGCGAGCGGTTTCATGGGCCAGCCAGGCGCGCAAATCGGCCAGAGACAGTTTGGCGAGGGATGTCAGATCAACGTCCCCGCTAAGGTGCTGCTCGAAAAAGGCCAGTGCCAGAACAATATCGTGCCGGTAAGCCTCGACTGTTCGCAGGCTGGAGCGCCGTTCATGGGTCAGCCATTCGGTCCAGTCGCGCAATGCGTCATGGGCCATCATGGCATTTCGGGCTCAGGGAGGTTAGACACAGGCATGGCATCCAGCAGCCTACCCAAGCCTGACCTCTGGCGAAAGCCACCCCCCACCGGAACGCGCGTTTCGGTGCTCGTTCCGCTGCCTTTTCCGGGGCCGCTGGACTATCTGGCCCCCATACCGCTTCAGCCGGGTGATCTGGTTACGGTTCCGTTGGGAAAACGGGAGACTGTTGGATGCGTCTGGGACACAACCACCACGGTTCCGGCTGATTTCGCGACAGCACCGGCACGTGAAGTTCCACTGTCCCGCCTGCGTCCCGTGGTCGAAAAGCTTGATGTACGTCCTTTGCCGGGCAGCCTGCGGCGGTTCATCGACTGGGTGGCAGCCTATACGCTGACGCCGCCGGGGCAGGTTCTGGCTATGGCGACCCGGATTCACCTGAAAGATGCACCCAAACCTGCTCTTGGTTGGGTTCGGACTGAGCAGCCCGAAGATGGTCTGCGTGTGACGCCAGCACGTCGCGCTGTTCTCGATGTGGCATCCAGCACGGCGATGACGACATCCGATCTTGCGGCGGCCAGCGGAGCCAGTTCCGCCGTTATCAGAGGGCTTGCGACGGCTGGTCTGTTGCGGGAGGCCGTGATTTCGGTGGCGGCACCTTTCGCGACACCTGACCCAAGCCATGGCGCGCCGCGTCTTTCTGACGAGCAGGCAGAGGTTGCACAGCAGCTTTGCCGTCCGGTGGAAGAGCAGCGCTTTGACGTGACCCTGCTTGAGGGCGTGACAGGGTCTGGCAAGACGGAAGTGTATTTTGAGGCTGTGGCGGCCTGTCTGGCTCAAGGAAAGCAGGTTCTGGTCCTGTTGCCGGAAATCGCCCTGTCAGCGCAGTGGACTGATCGGTTTATCCGTCGCTTTGGTGCGGAACCGGCTGTCTGGCACTCCGATCTCGGGGCCAAGCGTCGGCGTGAAACATGGCGTGCTGTTGCTGATGGCACGGCACGCGTTGTGGTTGGCGCACGGTCAGCCCTGTTCCTGCCGTTTGAAAATCTGGGCCTTGTCGTGGTGGACGAGGAGCATGAAAGTGCTTTCAAGCAGGAAGAGGGCGTCATGTATCATGGGCGGGACATGGCTGTGGTCCGTGCCCGCCTCGCCAATGCTCCCGCCATTCTTGTTTCTGCCACGCCGTCATTGGAGACGTTGGCGAACGTCGAAGGTGGTCGTTATCACCATGAGCTTCTGACTGCCCGGCATGGTGGCGCGACAATGCCGGACGTGTCTCTGGTCGATATGCGGTCTGACCCGCCGGAACGGGGATTGTTTCTGTCTCCGGTGCTCTGCACCGCCATTGATGAAACGCTGAAGAATGGGGAGCAGGCGATGCTGTTCCTCAATCGCCGTGGCTACGCGCCCCTGACGCTCTGTCGCGCCTGCGGGCATCGGATGCAGTGTCCTAACTGTTCCACCTGGCTGGTGGAACATCGGGCGCGCGGTATCCTGACCTGCCATCACTGCGGTCATACCGAGAGCATTCCGTCAGACTGTCCGCAATGCCATGCTGAACATTCTCTGGTGCCGATCGGGCCGGGGATCGAGCGCATTACGGAAGAAGCAAAACTGCGTTTTCCGGAGGCGAAGATTCTTGTCATGTCTTCAGACACGCTTGGGTCTCCGGCCGCAACAGCGGAGGCTGTGCGGAAGATCACGGATGGCGAGGTCAATCTCATCATCGGAACGCAGATCGTCGCTAAAGGCTGGCATTTCCCCAAGCTGACGCTCGTAGGTGTGGTGGATGCCGATCTGGGGCTGGGCGGCGGTGATCTTAGAGCAGCGGAACGCACCGTTCAGCTTCTGCATCAGGTCGCGGGGCGTGCGGGTCGTGCGGAACGTCCCGGCCGTGTGCTGCTTCAGAGCTATGTGGGCGAGCATCCGGTCATGACGGCGCTCGTCTCGAATGATTTCCAGACCTTCATGGAGCAGGAAGCGGAGCAGAGACGTCCGTCTTTCTGGCCGCCTTATGGGCGTCTGGCGGCGCTGATTGTCAGTGCGGCGACAGCCGATGCGGCGGATGCGCTGGCAAAGGAAATCGCGTTTGCCGCACCAGAGCGGGAGGGTGTTCAGGTTCTGGGCCCTGCGCCTGCGCCTCTGGCTGTACTGCGTGGAAGGCATCGGAGGCGATTATTGCTGCGGACCATGCGCGGAATTGCTGTTCAGCCGATTTTGCGGGACTGGCTGAAAGACATCAAACCCAAGGGAAGTGCCAGGATCGATGTTGATATCGACCCGATTTCGTTTCTCTGACCGTGCTTCGGAATGGTTCATGAAATCACAATAGTTTCACAGAGTAACAATAAAGATCTGTTAAACACCCTCAGCATCAAACTAGGGCATAAGGCGTGTTGTCAGACAGAGAGCGTAGCCAGTGGCTGGCGGATGGAGGGATCGAAGAACTGTTTGTTGATGCGCTTGTCTGATGATTTTAGTTTTTTGGCGCTTTGATTGAGGGTTTCCGGGGTGACTTTCGCTCTGCGTTTTGAGCAGATCACGGTCCATCGCCGGTG